>JADGOD010000032.1 GCA_017883125.1 Acidimicrobiales bacterium | reverse complement strand
TTCTGGGGATCGAGACCGAGTACGGGATCACCACCGGCGGGACCGACGTCGACCCCATCACCACCTCGACCCTCCTGGTCAACGCGTACGCCTCGGGGCTCCGTCACCACATCAGCTGGGACTTCGATGACGAGTCCCCAGGCCGTGATGCACGTGGCGCGACACGGCCTGGCTCGATGGCCCCCATGGTCGAGACCCAGCTGGCCAACGCGGTCCTGACCAACGGAGCGCGCTTCTATGTCGACCACGCTCACCCCGAGTACTCCTCTCCCGAATGCTCCACCCCGTTGGAGGGCGTCCTCTACGACCGTGCCGGAGAGGTGGTCCTGCGCCACGCCATGGAGGCGGCGTCCACCCGGTATCCCAACGCCCCGAAGATCGTCGTCTACAAGAACAACTCCGACGCCAAGGGGAACTCCTACGGCTGCCACGAGAACTACCTGCTCTCGAGGGAGATCCCGTTCTCTGACGTCGTCGCCGCGGCCGTCCCCCATCTCGTGACCCGCCAGCTGTTCTGCGGGGCAGGGAAGGTGGGCGCGGAGACCAGCGCCTTCGACCAAACGCCGTCGTTCCAGATCTCCCAGCGTGCGGAGTTCTTCGAGGAGGTCGTCGGCCTCGAGACCACCCTCAAGCGACCCCTCGTCAACACTCGCGATGAGCCCCATGCCGACGCCAAGCGCTATCGGCGCCTCCACATCATCCTCGGCGACGCCAACATGGCCGAGGTGGCGACGTTCCTGAAGCTGGGGACCACCGCGCTGATCCTCGCCATGCTCGAGGACGGCGCTCTCTCGACGGAGAACCTCGATCTGCGCGACCCCGTCCGGGCCGTCCGGGAGATCAGCGCCGATCCGGACATGACGGGGACCGTCGAGCTCGACGACGGCCGCTCCGTGCGCGCCATCGAGATCCAGTTCGCCCTGTTGGAGGCTGCGACGAAGTACGTCGAGTCCGAAGGAGGCTCCGCCCTCGGCGATGAGGTCCAAGCCTCGGAGATCATCGCCCGTTGGACCGACACCCTCGAGAAGCTCGAGAGCGATCCTGAGGCCTTGGTTACTACGGTCGATTGGCTCGCCAAGCGCCGACTCCTGAGCGCGTATGGCGAGCGGCACGATCTGCGGCCCACCGACAGCCGGCTCCGGGCGATGGACCTGCAATACCACGACCTCCGGCCCGAGAAGTCCCTGGCCGCCCGCATGGGCCTCGAGCGCCTGGTGAGCGAGGAGCAGGTCCTTGCCTGCGTCACCGACCCACCGAGGAGCACTCGGGCGTGGTTCCGCGGATCGTGCCTCAAGCGATTCCCCGACGAGGTCGTCACGGCGAACTGGGACTCGCTCGTCTTCGACCTTGGGAGTGGTCCGCTCAGAAGGGTCCCTATGATGGACCCACTCCGAGGAACTGCCGCCCACACCGAGCAGCTGCTCAGCGAGGTGCGGTCCGCCAAGGAGCTTGTAGAACGACTGGACGCTTGAGAGAGAACGGGAACGTCGATGGCAGAGCGAGAGCAGAAGCGACGGTCCACCGAGAGGACCTCGTCAGAGACCGAGAGCAGCGACGACACTGCGTCGGGCGCTGCCGGCGGTGAGCGCGCCGAGAAGCTCAAGGCCGATCTCGATGACCTCCTCGACGAGATCGACGAGGTCCTCGAAGACAATGCCGAAGAGTTCGTCCGCAACTACGTCCAGAAGGGTGGTCAGTAGTGGCACTCCCTCTCTTCGACCCCGCCCACGACCCGGGACCGGACTTCACGGCCCTTCTGAACCGGGAGCATGGCCGGGTGCTGCCCGCACCGAGTGAGAACCACGTCTCGGTCCCACACGGGACCACCGTGCTCGCCCTCCGCTTCGATGGTGGCGTGATCATGGCGGGCGACCGTCGTGCGACCGAGGGGCACTCGATCGCTCACCGCTCGATGGAGAAGGTCTTCCCCGCCGACCGCTACTCGGCGGTTGCGATCGCCGGATCCGCAGGGATGGCCGTCGAGATGGTCCGGCTGTTCCAGGTCCAGCTCGAGCACTACGAGAAGGTCGAGGGTGTCTCGCTCAGCCTGTCGGGCAAGGCCAACCAGCTTGCTCAGATGGTCCGCGCTCACCTCCCCCTCGCCATGCAGGGCTTCGTCGTCGTTCCCCTCTTCTGCGGGTTCGACGTCGTCGAGGGCACGGGTCGCATCTTCACCTACGACGCCGCGGGTGGTCACTACGAGGAGACCGACTTCCAGGCGACCGGATCGGGAGGTCGCGACGCCCGGACCACGATCAAGCTCGGCTATCGCGACAACTTGAGCCGCGCGGAGGCCATCGAGCTCGCCGTCCTGGCGCTCTATGAGGCCGCAGACGCCGACTCGGCGACCGGCGGGCCCGATCTCACGCGAGGGATCTTCCCCATCGTGGCCACCGTCACCAAGGAGGGCTACTCCTCGGTCGAAGAATCAGAGATCGCAGAGCGCTTCGAGGCGGCAATCGAACGACGTCGCTCGCTGGGCGGGAACGCAGGAGGGACCTTGCGATGACGATGCCCTACTACGTCGCACCTGAACAGGTGATGAAGGACCGGGCCGAGTACGCCCAGAAGGGGATCGCACGCGGTCGGTCGCTGATCGCCTGCGTCTATGACGCCGGCGTGCTCCTCGTGGCCGAGAACCCGTCGCGAAGCCTGCACAAGATCTCGGAGATCTACGACCGGATCGCATTCGCCGGGGTGGGCAGGTACAACGAGTACGACCAGCTTCGGGTGGCCGGCGTCCGTCACGCCGACACCAAGGGCTTCGCCTACAGTCGCAGCGACGTCGACGCCCGCTCCCTGGCCAACCTCTACGCCCAGCACCTGGGCAACGTCTTCACGCACGAGATGAAGCCGCTGGAGGTTGAGATCCTGGTGGCCGAGCTGGGCCACGGCCAGCGACCCACGCAGCTGTTCCACGTCGCCTACGAGGGCACGATCACCGACGAGGTCAACTTCGCCGTACTCGGTGGCGAGGCAGAGCCCATCCGCCAGCAGTTCGAAGAGAGCTTCACCGCTGGCTGGGGTCTCGCTGCTGCCCTGAAGGCTGCTGCACGGGCCCTCGCGGGACCAGATCGCTCGCTGGGGGCACAGGATCTCGAGGTGGCCGTCCTGGCCGAGGGAAACGGTCGGCGCACGTTCCGGCGCCTGAGCGACGGCGAGCTGACCACCCTTCTCGCGAGCTGAGCGCACAAGAGGCGAGGCCGGCGCCACGTCCGCCACTACGGTCAAGTCAGTGGAACGTCGCATCTTCGGACTGGAGAACGAGTACGGCGTCACCTTCACCCTGCGGGGCCAGCGGCGCCTGAGCCCCGACGAGGTGGCGCGCTACCTCTTCCGCCGGGTCGTGAGCTGGGGTCGATCGAGCAACGTCTTCCTCGAGAACGGGGCCCGGCTCTACCTCGACGTCGGAAGTCACCCCGAGTACGCCACACCCGAGTGCGACCTGATCTCCGACGTCGTGGCCCACGACAAGGCCGGCGAGTGGGTGCTCGATCAGCTCGTCCACGGCGCCGAGGAGCGGCTCCACGACGAGGGTATCAAGGGCGACATCTACCTGTTCAAGAACAACACCGACTCGGCGGGCAACTCCTACGGGTGCCACGAGAACTACCTGACCGTCCGCGACGACGACTTCAGCCGGCACACCGAGGTCCTGATCCCGTTCTTCGTCAGCCGTCAGATCTACGCCGGCGGCGGGAAGATCCTGCACACTGCGAAGGGATCGATCTTCTGTTTGAGTCAGCGTGCGGAGCACATCTGGGAGGGCGTCTCCTCGGCGACCACCCGGAGCCGGCCGATCATCAACACCCGAGACGAGCCCCACGCCGACGCCGAGCTCTATCGACGCCTCCACGTCATCGTCGGTGACTCCAACATGAGCGAGTACGCCACCTTCTTGAAGATCGGCACGACCTCGGTCCTGCTCACCCTGGTCGAAGACAAGAGCCAGATCCTGCGGGACCTGACCCTGGAGAACCCCATCCGGGCCATCCGAGAGATCTCTCAGGACATCACCCTGACCGCCAGGGTCCGACTGGCCAACGGGCGAGAGGTGACCGCCTTGGAGATCCAGTCTGAGTACCTTGAGCGAGCGCTCAAGTATCGTGACCTCAAAGGGTTCCCTCCCGACGAGGACAGGGCGCTCGACATGTGGGTCCACGTCATGACGCAGCTCGAGAAGGACCCGTCGACCCTGTGGCGACAGCTCGACTGGGTCGCGAAGCTCCGCCTCGTCGAGGAGTACCAGGCACGCCACGACCTCCCGCTCAACCACCCCAAGCTGGCGATGATCGATCTGCTCTACCATGACGTCGACCGCTCACGCGGGCTGTTCTACAAGCTCCAAGACTCCGGCCAGACCGAGCGGGTGATCTCTGACGCGCAGATCTCCCAAGCGATGACTTCTCCGCCCTCGACGACCCGAGCTCGCCTGCGCGGCGCGTTCGTCAAGCGGGCCAAGGAGCGCCGAAGGGACTACACGGTGGACTGGGTGCACCTCAAGCTGAACGACCAGGCGCAGCGGACCGTCATCTTGAAGGATCCCTTCGCCTCCCACGACGAGCGCGTCGAGCGGCTGATCGCCTCGCTGTGAGCGCGGCGAAGGGGCCGCGACACCCTGCGATAACCTCCGCAGATGACTGAGGTCCCATTCCCCGCTCCCGATGCTCCGGAATCCAGCGCAGACGAGTCTGCTCCGCCGGCCTCCGAGGAGACGCGCCGGGAGCGTCGGACGGCCGAGAAGGAGAGGGAGAAGGCCGAGAAGAAGGGCGGGCGGGCCTTCGCCGAGTGGATGATCGTCATCGTTGTCGCCCTTCTGGCGGCGTTCCTGGTTCGAACCTTCGTCTTCCAGACCTTCTTCATCCCCTCGGGCTCGATGGAGCCGACCCTCAAGATCGGTGACCGGATCATCGTCTCGAAGCTCAGCTACCACCTCCACAGCGTCGGGCGCGGCGACATCATCGTCTTCCACGCCCCGCCCCGTGAGGCCACGGTCTGCGCCGACCCTTCCGTCAAGGATCTGGTCAAGAGGGTGATCGGGCTTCCCGGCGAGACGATCTCGTCGTCGGGGTCGACCATCTTCATCAACGGCCGACCCATCACCCAGCCCTGGTTCCCGGCAACGCCGCTCGGTCCACCGATCGCTACCACCAAGATCCCGGCGGACTCCTACTTCGTGATGGGCGACAACCGATCGTTCTCCTGCGACAGCCGCATGTGGGGGACCCTGCCGGGAAACGACGTCATCGGCCACGTCATCTTCCGGATCTGGCCCATCTCTCAGATCGGGTTTCCCTAGCCGGAGGTCGCCTTCGGGCGGCTCGGTAGGATGAGAGAGTGCTGAGCCTCAGCCCGATCAAGCTTCTGGTCGTCGTGATCGTGGCACTCCTCGTCGTGGGCCCCGACAAGCTGCCTCAGATCGCCCGCCAGCTCGGCGCCGCCTGGAAGACCTTCCGCGGCTTCACCACCCGGGTCGAGGAAGAGGTTCGCTCGACCATGCCGGACCTACCGAGCACCGGAGACATCGCCCGTTTCGCACGGTCGCCGGTCGCCCTCCTCGATTCGCTGGCCAAGCTCGACGACACCGAGCTCGAGCCGGATCCTGGGGCACACCCGACACCGGCGACCGATCACCTCGTCACCGATCCTGGCGCCCCCGTCCCTCGAGCCGCCTCCACCCCGAAGAGCGATCCGCCCACGACCCCCCGAACCGAGGGCAGCCCCGGTGGGGTCGACCCGAGCCTGAACTGACGGCTTGAGGACCGCTGTGAGAATCGCCGATCGCCTGAAGAGAGACGCGCCCGGATCCCCCGATCCCGATGCGATGACGCTGGCCCAGCATCTCGGTGAGCTCCGCCACCGGCTTCTCGTCGCAGCGCTTGCTTTCGGCGTCGCATCGGTCGTCGCCTTCATTGGCTACGAGCATCTGCTGAACTTCCTCAGAGACCCGTACTGCCGGGCCAATCACGGCCACTGCGCGCTCTACGTCACCGGGCCGCTCGACGGGCTCTCGCTCCGGATCAAGATCGCGGCGTTCGGGGGGCTCATCTTGTCGGCGCCCGTCCTGCTCTACGAGCTGTGGCGGTTCATCACTCCGGGGCTCAAGTCGAGGGAGAGGCGGTACGCCATCCCCTTCGTGCTGGCATCGATCGTCCTGTTCGGAGCCGGCTGCGCGCTCGCGTACATCTTCTTCGAGCACGCGCTGATCTTCCTCGGGTCCATCGGGGGCCCCGATCTCCAGCAGATCTACAACCCGAACCAGTACCTCAGCCTCATCATGTGGATGATGTTCCTCTTCGGGGCCACCTTCGAATTCCCGGTCCTTCTCGTCGGGCTCCAGCTGGCGCGAGTCGTGACCCCGGCCCAGCTGCTCTCGTGGTGGCGATGGGCGGTCATCGGGATAACCCTCGCCTCGGCGATCTTCACCCCCAGCGGAGATCCGCTTTCGATGCTGGCCCTCGCCGTCCCGCTGGTGTTCTTCTACTTCCTCTCGATCCTCATCGGGAAGCTGGCTCGACGATGACCGACGATGGCGACCGAGCCGATCGACGACAGCGCTTCGAGGATTCCCAGAGCTTCGAGCTTGATCCGTTCCAGGTCCACGCCCTCGACGCAACCGACGAGGGCGCCAACGTGCTCGTCAGCGCGCCCACCGGATCAGGCAAGACCCTGATAGCCGCCTACGGCGTCCAACGTGCGCTGGATCTCGGCACCAAGGCCTTCTACACAACCCCGCTCAAGGCGCTCTCGAACCAGAAGTTCACCGAGCTCGTCGTCGAGCATGGTGCCGACGAGGTCGGGCTCCTCACCGGCGACACAGCGATCCGCCCTCACGCCAACATCGTCGTTATGACGACTGAGGTGCTCCGCAACATGCTCCTCACCGGGTCCCGTCTGCTCGATGGGCTTGGGGTCGTGATCCTCGACGAGGTCCACTTCATCCAAGACCCCTATCGAGGTGGGGTGTGGGAGGAGGTCCTGATCATGACCCCCGCCCACGTCCAGTTCATCTGCCTCTCGGCCACGGTGTCCAACGCGTCGGTGCTGGGCGAGTGGATCAGGTCCGTCCGAGGACCCACTGAGGTGATCGTGGAGCGCCGCAGACCCATCACCCTGCGCCACCACGTCGCCGTCACCCCCAGGGGCGAGGAGGGCCCGCGGCTCGTCGATCTGCTCAACGGAGACCGCGTCTCCGACGAAGGGCTGCGGATCGACCAGGCCAACCGCCGAACGCCTCGGTCCCGGCCCGGGGGCTCCTCGTGGGGCGGAGGCCGCCCAAGCGGCCCTCCGCGCCCCTACCTCCCGCCCAGGCGCTCTGAGCTCATCGAGATGCTCGGAGGCAGGGACATGCTCCCGGCGATCGTCTTCATCTTCAGCCGAGCCGGGTGCGACGACGCCGTCCGACAGGTCCAGCGCGATGGGGTCCGGCTCGTGGGCCGCTCCGAGCGCCAGCAGATCAGGGCCATCGCCGAGCACTACGTCGACGAGTTCGACGACGAGGAGCTCGACGCTCTGGGATACGGACAGTGGGTCGAGGGACTCGAGGCAGGTATCGCTTCCCACCACGCCGGGCTTGTTCCGGCGTTCAGAGAGGCCGTGGAGGTCTGCTTCAGCCAAGGCCTCCTGGGAGTCGTCTTCGCCACCGAGACGCTGTCGCTCGGGATCAACATGCCAGCGCGAACTGTCGTGCTCGAGCGGTTCTCGAAGTTCGGCGGGGCGGGTCGAGCCACGCTGACCTCGGGGGAGTATGCCCAGATGACGGGGCGGGCGGGGCGGAGAGGCCTTGACGATGAGGGCCATGCGGTCGTCGCCTTCTCCCAGGAGACCACCATCTCCGACGTCGCTCGGGTCGCGGTGGCACCGCCACCGGACCTTCACTCCTCATTCCGACCGACTTACAACCTGGCCTGCAACCTGGTCCGCAGCTTCAGCCGGGAGGAGGCCCTGGCTCTCCTGGGCAAGTCCTTCGCCCAGTTCGAGGTGGACCACCACCACCGCTCCTCAAGACGGCTGGTCGCCGAGGTCTTCGCTCGGCGCATGGCCGTCCTCGAGGAGATGGGATACGTCAGCGGCTGGGCGCTCACCGATGCTGGCGAGCGGCTGCGCAGCCTGTACCACGAGGCCGACGTCCTCCTTGCCGAGGCGCTGGCCGTGGGTGCGCTCGAGGGTGCCGAGCCGTCCATCTTGTGCGGGGTGCTCTCATCGATGATCTTCGAGCCGCGCCGGGCCCGAAGGGTCCCCGGTGCTGCGACGGGGTCGAAGAAGAAGAAGGGGAAGAAGGGAGCGCTTCCCGATCGACTGGGCGACGGGAGGCGGAGAGACATGGCGGCGAGGCTGGTCCACGTCGCCGTCGCCGCCGATCACCTGCACGCCGTCGAAGAGGTCCACCTGGTGCCGCGGACCCGATCAGCGGAGCCCGGCCTCTCGACGGCGGTCGCCGCCTGGGCGCGTGGTGCGACCTTGAGCACCGTCCTGGCCGTCGCAGCCAGAGACGTCGGGGAGATCGCGCCAGGAGACTTCGTCCGTGTCATCAAGCAGGTTGCCGACCTGGCGTCGCAGATCAGCCACGTGGCCACCGACCCCCAGACGGCCGAATCGGCCCGCCTAGCCGTGCCCCTCCTGCTCCGCAGCGTGGCCGCCGGTGGGGGACCTCTAGCATCCGCGAGCCCTGGGCCGGCTCCGCTCTAAGGTCAGAGGACCATGTTTCCTTACGTGGAAGAGACCTTCACCAACGACGAGCAGGCCATCCTTCGGCCCTACTTCACCAACATTGATCAGCCGGTCTTCGCGCTGGTCAATCTGCCTGAGGTGGTCAAGGGTGCACTTTTCGCGCGCTACTCACGCTCACCGAAGAGCCTGCGCCGGCTCTTCCTCGACGAGTTCGTCGAGGATCTGGATCTCTCAGGGGATCTCAGCTTCGACGCCACCGTCGGGCTGCGTCGAGCCGAGGAGCTCTACGAGCGAGTCTTCTTCGAGTACGGTGACGACTCCGTCGCACAGCTCGGTGGCGTGCATCTCGCGTGCGAGCAGGCATCGAATGTCCTGACCAAGATCCTCGAGTGGGGACGGCTGATGTCGTACCTCGAGCAGTCGACCCGTTACCTCGGCTACGACGCGCGCCTGCCGAGCGGCCACTACCGCTACTACCGGGCGCCCGAGATCCTCGACTCCCCGCTGGGTGCCCGATATGTGGGCGACATGGACCGGCTCTTCGATGCCTACGCCGAGATGCTGCCCACCGCCCAGAACTGGCTGGCCCAGCGGTACCCCAAGCAGGCAGACGACTCGGACTTCGTCTATCGCCAGGCGATCCGGGCCAAGGCCCTCGACGCCGTGCGCGGCTTGCTCCCGGCGGCATCCCTCTCCAACGTCGGCATCTACGGCACCGGGCAGTCCTATGAGCTGCTCCTCCTTCGGATGCGATCGCACCCACTTCCCGAAGCGCGCACCTATGCCGACATGATGCTCGAAGAGCTGCGCAAGGTGATCCCGTCATTCCTCCGCCGAGTCGATATCGCCGAGCGTGGTGGAGAGTGGTCTGAGTATCTCGCCAGCACCAGTGCCGAGACCACGAAGGTGGTCGAGCGCCTCTGGCCCGATGCGATGATCCCCGACTTCGAGCCCAGCGCTCCCGAGGTCCGCCTCACCGACTTCGACCCCGACGGTGAGGACAAGCTTCTGGCCGCCATCTGCTTCGCCGCCTCGTCCATGAGCGACGCCGAGGCGCTCCGAAGGGTCAGGCTCCTCGGGCACGACGACAAGGTGGCGCTGATCAGGGCGTACGTCGGAGATCGCAAGAACCGTCGTCATCGCCCTGGTCGGGCCTTCGAGCGGACCGACTATCGATTCGAGCTCGTCACTGACTACGGAGCGTTCCGCGATCTCCAGCGCCACCGGATCCTGACGGTCGAGTGGCAACCCCTCGGGACCCAGCTCGGCTACGACACCCCTGCGGTGATCGAAGAGGCAGGCCTGAGCGAGGCGTACGACGACTGCATGGAGCGCTCCACGTCGCTCTACGAGGCCCTCTCCGAGCAGTTCCCCACCCAGGCGGGCTACGCCGTCTCGCTGGCGTACAGGATCCGCTACATCCTCCAGATGAACGCCCGCGAGGCGATCCACCTCCTCGAGCTTCGCTCGGGACCACAGGGCCACCCCTCGTATCGCCGAGTCGCTCAGGCGATGCACCGGGCGATCGCCGAGGACGCCGGCCACCGGGCCATCGCCGAGGCCATGATCCACGTGGATCACGGATCGAGCGACCTCGAGCGCCTCGAGGCGGAGCGACGCGCCGAAAAGCGGCGCTCGGGGTCGGTCTCTGGCGGCTGAATCGCCCCCTCCTCAAAAGTTTTTCTTGATGCCCAGGTCAGGCCCTACGTTTCTCTTTGACGGGTTGGTGGGTACCGCGCCTATTCTCGGGTGACCCAAGTGGGGATAACGGGCCGGGGGGAGTGATCCACCGGGTCTGGATCTCGGCGGGGGCGCAATAAGTGGCGGAGGGCGGCCTGGGGGGCCGAGTAGAGAACGTCGAGGCTGATCGTGCTCGAGATGAGCGCGAACAGAGAAGACGGCACCAAAGGTCCCCGGGCCCTGCCGCCGACCGGTCAGGAATTGACCGAGGCTGCACCACTCTTCAGGCCGATGCGTCTATGCTCCGGCGTCGGACTAAGTGGAAAGACACCATGGCAAAAGACCAACTGCAAGAAGTAGAAGAGCTCGACGATGACATCGACATCCTCGATGAAGACGCGCTCGACGACGACGTCCTCGTAGACGACGAGGCGGTCATCGGGGACGACGACGTGCTCGTGGCGGTCGTAGACGATGAAGCGGAGGACGACGAGGCACCCGTTGCAGCTCAGCGCCCCGCCGAGGACGAAGATGACGAAGTGCCCGACGCCGATGACGTCGAAGCCAGCCTCGACGTGATCCTCAAGGAGAGGCTCGTCGTAGAGGACGAGGTGGAGGACGACGAGGCGGTCGAGGTCGACGATCGGGGAGACGTCACCGAGCGGATCCTGCCGAAGCAGGAGGATGAGTTCGTCTGCAACAGCTGCTTCCTGGTGAAGAGCGTGACCCAGCTGGCCGACAAGAAGAAGGGGTTCTGCCGGGACTGTGCCTGACGCGGAGACCACCTCGGAGCACTCGGCTCGACGTCTGGCGGAGCAGGTCATCGCCCAGGTCATCCAGCCCCTCAAGGCGCTCTCCAAGGAAGCATGCGACCTCAGATCGGTCGAAGGGCGCGAGCGGATCTCCCAGACGCTGCGCAACGCTCAGTTCATCGGCAAGATGACCGTCACGTTCGGATCGCGTGAGGCCATGCGACGGGTCCAGGACCTTGTCGAGTCGATGGTCGCTCCGCCTGGGCCTACCACGGGCGACGAGGCCTCTCCGGCCCCAGAGCCACCTGAGGTGGTGCCGACCAGCCCCGTCGCCTCGCGCCACGGCGAGGTCGACGTCTTGATCCCCGGCTACGACGACCTCTCTGCATCACAGGTCGTCAAGCTCCTCAGCGAACTGAACTCTGACGAGCTGGCGACCATCGCCGAGTATGAGGCCGCGGGTCGGAGCCGGCGGACGATCCTGAATCGGATCACCCAGCTCTCCCAGGCCCTCTCCGACGCGTCGTGAGTTCGGTCCGACCGGCCAGACCGAGCGACCGGGCAGCCCTCGAGGCCATCGCCAGCCACGCGATCACCGCGACGCTCGACCACCGTGGCGGCCCGGCCCTGATCGAGTCGCTCGGCCTGGTGCCCGAGGCGACCGGTGAGACGCTCATCGGCTCATTTGCCGCCGAGGACCACCAGTGGTTCCTCGGAGAGGTCTCCGAGGCAGTCAGCGGCGTCTCCGTGGCATGGAGCAAGGGCTCTGCGGGTTGGCTGGCGCTCTTCGTGGTCCACGAGGCTCGCCAGCAGGGGATCGGGCGTGACCTCTCTCAGGCTGCGATCAGCTGGCTGGGCGACCGAGACGTCGCAAGCATCGATGCAGTGAGCCTCCCTGGGGACAGGAAGATGAAGCGGCTCTTCGAGGAGCTCGGCTTCAAGGCTCGCCTCCTGGTCATGCGCCAGGGAGGATGAACACCCCTAGCGGTGGATCACCCGACGCGGCGGCGGGGGAGGGATCCGGAGACCGAGAAGGGTGGCGAGCGCAGGAACAAGTCCGGCGGCGTTCCTCGCTGCAGACTCAACATCGGGCTCAGGCGGGATGCCGACCGGCTTGACCGTGCGGCGAACCGGGGACTCGACCACGGCATCGAGCAGCGCCATCCAGTCCCGGGGATCGGTCTCCGGTGTGAGCGCGGCGCTCGCCTCGGTCGCCAAGCGAGCGGCGAGGTCCGAGGGGAGCCGGGTGGCGTGATCTGGTGCGCGTGACGCGATCCGGAACGCCTCGGCGATCTTGCCTTCGTCGAGGGCGGCGGAGATGCGGGTGACCCACTCGTCGCTCATTCCCTTCACACGGTGGTCGAGGCTCTCGTGGAGCGTCTTGGCCATGGCTCGACCCTCTTCGTCGAGGCTGACCGAGCGCGACGCGGTGACGATGGCCCGAAGATCCCTCAGGCGCGTCTCCTTGCCGCCTGCCAGTGCGGTGCTGGCGCGATCCTTCCACGCAGCCAGCGTCGTCAAGGGCAGGAGGCCCTCGGCGATGGCCATGATGGCGTCAGCCGATGCCGGTGGGCGACCTTCCGCCTTCGCCTGAGCGTTCTGCTCGTCGATCGCCTGTCGGACCGACGGGATCCCTCCGCGCAGAAGCTGCTCGGCGATGGGGAGCTGCGCGGTCTCGAGTGTTGCGAGCAGCGTGTTGCGGTGCTCCGTCGACTGGGCAGGTGCGGCCGGACGACCCCGGCTCTCAGAGCGGGGTGCACCACTGGGACGACCCGAACGTGGCCCACCGCGGCTGGGACCGGGACCACCAGAGCGCTCGCGACGTTCCCCACGGGGGCCGTCGCCACCGCCTTCCTTCCCGTCACGACGGGGACGTCCCTTGGACTTGGGGGCCAAGCTCCACGAAACGCCGGCCTGCTGGCGCCCTGAGCCGAGCAACTCGATCTTCTCGACCTTCGCAGGATGCTCTTGGGTCGTCGGAGGAACCGAGAGGGCGAGGATCTCGATGCCCTCGAGGCTTCGCTCGATCTCGGCACGAAGGACATCACCCTCCTTCGCTCCGTCAGGGATCAGCGAGGAGCTGACCGTTCCCCGTGGCTCTCGGGCGCCTGCGGCGCGCCAGGACCACTGGTCGTCGGCGAGTCGGCTGGTGAGTTGGATGTCGATGCGGCTACTCATGGAGATCCAAATCTACAGTGCCTGCGAGGAGCCATCAGCACGTCGGCCCGACGACGGGCCGAAAAGCCGCTGAGCGTCCCCTAGGATCTCGCCTGAGCCCGCTGCTCAAGTGGGTCGAAAGCCGTGGAAATCTCCTGGAGGTGTGGTGGAAACCGGTCACGATGTCCCCGAAGAGGGCCCCGCTCAGACAGCCGACCCATCGAGCGATCTCGATGCCTCGGAGCATGCCCCGTCCTCCGGCGCTCTCGAGTCGACCTCCAGCGACCCAGAGGGGCAACCCGTCGGGTCAGCGACCGAGCCGGGATCCATCGATTGGGACTTCGGTGCCCAGGGAGCCGGAGGCGAGCCATCAGCGGAGGGACACCAGTTCCACTCGTCGGTCACTCCGCCCACCGTCCCCGAGCACCGAGACGCCTCCAGCGCCCCGGGGGATGGCGGACGTCGGCCGAGGAAGGTCTTGGTCAAGGTGGCGATCCTCGGAGTCGTCTGTGCCCTCCTCGGCGGCGTCGCTGGAGGATTGGTCGCTCGACACATCGGATCGAGCAACGTCACGATCGTTCGAAGCAGCTCGACCCCAGGAGCCGCCATCCTCCCGAACGGGATGCCGATCCCGACGCTCGTCAGGCAGGCGCTCCCCTCGATCGTCTCCATCGATGTCAAGAACAACGGGAGTGAAGACCAGGGCACCGGGATGATCATCTCGTCGAGCGGGATGGTGGTGACTAACAACCACGTGATCGCCCTGGCGAGCGGCGGTGGCACGATCACGATCACTCGGTCGGGGTCGACCTCGGCGATGCCGACCACGCTGATCGGCACCGACCCGGCCAACGATGTCGCACTCCTCCAGATCGCAGGGGCGTCCGGACTCCCAACGGTGACGATGGGTGATTCGAACAAGGTGGTCGTCGGAGACGCCGCAGTCGCCATCGGCAACGCCCTCGGCCTCGCCGCGGGGACCCCTACGGTGACCCAGGGGATCATCTCGGCGCTTGGTCGCACGG
>JADGOD010000265.1 GCA_017883125.1 Acidimicrobiales bacterium | reverse complement strand
TCGAGTTGATCTCGGCACCCCACTGCTCGTGGAAGGACTTGAACGCATGCCCGTAGTCCGAGTGCCCGTCGATCCACACGACGTTGGCCTCGGTGTTGATGCGGTGCACCGCGTCCATCGGATCGTCGGCCTCGTCAAAGAGGTGGGTCACCTCGTCGATGCCGTCGACGAAGACGAATGCTCGCACCTTCGAGAACTGCGAGCTGATGGCGTAGACGAGGTGGAGGGTGAAGCGAGCGAAGGAGGCCACCGACCCCGAGACGTCGGCGATCACCACGATCTCGGGCTTGGCCGGGCGAGGGTGTCGGTACCGGGGATCGATCGGGACGCCTCCTGTGGAGAGCGAGCGGCGGACGGTCTGGCGGAAGTCGAGAGCGCCCTTGCGCCCGTGACGGCGCTTCCTGACCAGGCGGACGGCGAGCTTGCGGCTCAGAGGCCGGAGTGCCCGCTCGAGGGTCGCCATCTCATCCCGGGTGGCGTGCATGACGTCGATGTCCTCGGGCAGCGGCTTGCGCACCGAGCGGGCCAGGGCCTCTGCGCCTCGGTCTTCGACCAGGCGTTGGCGGATCTCGGCCTCGATGGCCCTCTTCATCCCCTCGATGCGGGCGCCCAGCTCGTCGAGAGCCAGGCGCTCATCGAGCGCCGTCATCGGCACGGTGGCCGTCCGCTTCTCGCCCATGAGACGCTCCGAGGCGCCGTCGAGATCGAGGTTCCTCAACGTCCGGTACAGGTAGTACGTGCCGCCGACCGGACGACCGGGCTCGATGCCCGAGTAGCGAGACACCGCTTCGCGCGCCACGGTGCTGCGCATCTCGATGTCGTTGGTGCGCAGCGTCTCCTCGAGGAGCTGGGCCAGCTCCTCGGCCGACATCATCGAGCCGGTGCCGCCGCTTCCCGCCGGGCCCTTCTCTCCCTTGAGCTCCGCGGAGTCGTCGCCCTCTTGGCCCTCTCCCTCACCGCCTCCCTCGCCACCGGTCTCGCCCGTCCCGGAGCGCAAGGCGAAGTAGACCTCGAAGGCGAGGTTGAACGCTTCAGCGTGATCTTCGGACTTGACCAGCGTGGCCCGGAGGGCGGACTTGAAGATCGGGCGATCGCCCAGATCGATGTGGGAGATGGCCGCGGCGGCGTCAACGTGCTCCGTCATCGAGATGGGGAGGCCCGCCGCCCTCAGCTCGACGATGAAGTCGTTCAGGATCTCCAGCACGACGAGGACCCCTAGCGCCGGGTGCCGGTGAGCTCGGCGCGAGCCTTCTCGATGTCGGTCTGGTACTTGAGCAGGATGTGGAGCGTCTCGACGGCCGCCTCCGCATCGATCGTGTCCTTGCCGAGGATGACCAGGGTGCGGGCCCAGTCGATCGTCTCGGAGACCGACGGGGCCTTGCGCAGCTCCATCTCACGGATGGTGCGAACGATGCGGGCGATCTGCTCGGCCAGCTCGCTCGAGATCCCCGGCACCCGAGTCTCGACGATGAGTCGCTCGCGCTCGACGTCGGGGTACCCGACGTGGAGGAAGAGGCAGCGGCGCTTCAGCGCCTCGGACAGCTCACGGGTGTTGTTCGAGGTGAGGAAGACCATGGGGATCTGACTGGCGGTCACCGTCCCAAGCTCGGGGATCGAGACCTGGTACTCCGAGAGCACCTCGAGCATCAGGGCCTCGGTCTCGAGCTCGACACGATCGACCTCGTCGATGAGCAGCACGACCGGCTCGGTCGAGCGGATCGCCTCGAGGAGCGGCCGGGTCAGGAGGAACCCCTCATCGAAGATATCCTCCTCGAGTTCGGCCCACCCCGGACCGGTCTGGTCGGCCCCGACCTGGCTGGCCTGGATGCGGAGGAGCTGCTTGCGGTAGTTCCACTCATAGAGCGCCTTGGACTCGTCCAAGCCCTCGTAGCACTGCAGACGGATGAGGCGAGAGCCGGTGAGCTCGGCGACGGACTTGGCCAGCTGGGTCTTGCCGGTCCCGGCCGGGCCCTCCACCAGAACCGGCTTCTGCAGTCGATCGGCGAGGAAGACCGTCGACGCGATGGCGTCGTCAGAGAGGTACTCGACCTCTCGGAGGCGGTCGGAGACCTCTGCCGGCGAAGTGAACCGTGAAGCGACGGTTTCATCGATGGTCATGTTCGGATGTTCCCCTCTCCTTGAATCACCCAGCGGACGCTGGTGAGTGCCTCGAGGCCCATGGGCCCCCGGGCATGAAGCTTCTGTGTCGAGATCCCCACCTCGGCTCCGAGGCCGAGCTCGGCGCCGTCCACGAACCTCGTCGATGCGTTGTGCAGGACCGCAGCGGCGTCAACCTCCCGGAGGAAGCGCTCGGCGGCGAGGGGGTCCTCGGTGACGATCGCTTCGGAGTGCCCGGAACCGTAGCGGGCGATGTGGTCCATCGCCTCATCGAGCGAGTCCACCACGGCGACCGAGGCGATCAGGTCGAGGAACTCGGTGCGGAAATCCTCGTCGGTCGCCGGCAAGACCGCCTCGGAGAGTTCCTGGGCCCGGGCATCGCCAAGCAGGCGGACCTCCCCCATCGTCGCCTCCAGGCGGGCGAGGACCTCTCCTGCGACGTCTTGGTGCACCAGCAACGACTCCATGGCGTTGCAGACTCCCGGTCGCTGGGTCTTGGCGTTGCGGATGATGCTGACCGCCATGTCGAGATCGGCACGGGCATCGACGTAGACGTGGCAGTTCCCGTCCCCGTCGAGCACGACGGGGACGGTGGCGTGCTCGAGCATCGAGGCGATCAGCGACGGCCCACCCCGGGGGACGAGCACGTCGATGGTCCCACGCATGCGCATGAACTCGATGGCCCTCTCGTGGGAGGTCTCCTCCACCAAGATCACCGCGTCCGCCGGGAGACCCGCGCCACGTAGCCCGTCTCGCAAGGTCTCGACCACCGCCACGTTCGAGCGCAGCGCCGTCGATGACCCGCGGAGGAACGCTGCGTTCGCTGAGCGGATGCACAGCCCGGCCACGTCACTCGTGACGTTGGGGCGGTTCTCGTAGATCACGCCGACCACGCCGAGCGGCGTCCTCACGCGCCGGACACGGAGCCCGTTGGGGCGGACTGATTCGGAGACGACCTCGCCGACCGGGTCAGCAAGCCCAGCCACGGTCTCGAGGCCCGCGGCCATGGCCTCGATGCGAGCTTCGTCGAGCCTGAGCCGGTCCATCGCCGTCTGACTCAGACCGCTTTGGGCGCCTTCGGCGAGATCGGCTTGGTTTGCGACGAGCACGTCTCCCGACACCGCGCGCAGGTTGGCCGCGGCGCGCAGGAGCGCGTCGACCCGCTGGGCATCGGGGGCACGAGCGATGACCCGGGCCGCTGCGGCGATCCGTGCCCCTTGTTGGTGAAGGTCCTCGGTCGTCACGCTGCGAAGCGTATCAACGGTCACCGAGACGTCTCGGAGGGCTCGACGAGCACCACGAGGTCGTCTCTGTGGATCAGGACATTCCCCGACGGACCGGAATCGACGTCACCCGGTGCGAACAGGACCGAGGCACCCAGGCGAGCGAGGCCCTTGGCGATCAGCGCACCGGACGAATCGGTGATCTCGACGGCGTCGCCCGAGATGAAGGCTCCCTCGGCCCGAGAGACGCCCTGGACCAGGAGAGAGCGGCCGGCGTTGAGGATCGCGTCCACGGCACCGGCGTCGATGACCAAGGTTCCCTTGGGAGCCAGGGCGAAGGCGATCCAGAGCTTCCGGGCGCTCAGGCGTGCCTCACGCGGGCGGAACGTGGTTCCCACGCCTCGAGATCCCTTGGCGATCTCGGCCAGCGTCCCGGGGGCACGCGCATCGGCGATGACCGCCTCGACCCCCGACCATGAGGCGATCCTGGCCGCCGCCAGCTTCGACGCCATCCCTCCGGAACCAACCTCGCCGGGTCCGCCGGCGACCGCCTCGAGGGAGCGATCGATCTCGGTGACCTCCTCGATGAGCGACGCCTCGGCGTCGATCCGGGGATCGGCGCTCAACAGCCCGGGGGCGTCAGTCAGCATCACGAGTCGATCGGCGCCGACCAGGTGGGCCACGAGCGCCGCCAGCCGATCATTGTCGCCGAACCGGATCTCGTCATCGGCCACGGCGTCGTTCTCGTTGACCACCGGGACCACACCGAGCTGGAGCAGCTGATCGAGGGTCTGGCGGGCGTGGAGGTACTGCTGGCGGTCGGCGAAGTCGAGGGGCGCCAAGAGCACCTGGCCCACCGTGCGACCGACGACGTCGAAGGACTCGGCCCAGACCGACATGAGACGGTGCTGGCCGATCGCCGAGACGGCCTGGAGGACGGCGAGGTCCGTGGGACGCTCTGCTCCGGCTCCGATCGCCGCCCAGCCCGCGGCAATCGCTCCCGAGCTGACCACGACGATGTCGACGCCAGCGGTGATCTGCGCCTCGATCTCCCGGGCGAGGCGTCCGAGCAGCGCGGCATCGGGAGCGCCGTCCTCACCGGTCACCGAGGACGAGCCGATCTTGACGACCACCCGGGGGCGTTCGGTGCTCACGACCCCGCCTTGTTCGACCGCCTCCGTCGAGGCAGCTCGTCAGGGTCGAGGCCCTTGGCCGACTCATCGCGCCACCACGTGAACTCCAGGTCCCCGACGACCACGTGGTCGCCTTCATGGATCCCCGCCCGGCTGAGCATCCGATCGATGCCGAGCTTCTCGAGTCGGCGGATCGACTCATCGAGCGCTCCGTCGTTGCTCAGATCAGAGAAGCGGACGGCTCGCTCTGCGGCCCGGCCGACCACCTCGAACGATCCGTCGTCGCGACGCTCGACGCGGATCATGTCCTCGGCAGGGCGGTGGATCGTGATCTCGTGCTCGGAGTCGGACTGCTCCGAGCTCCGGGCGCCGGCCACCAGGATGGCCAGGCGTCCGACGAGATCGGCGAGACCCTCGTGGGTGACTGCGGAGATCTCCACGTCGATCAGGCCCTCGGGCGCTTCGGCGCCGGCGAGGTCCGAGCGAGACCCGACGATCACGCGGGGCCGCTCCAGGAGCGACGGCTGATACCGACCGAGCTCGGCGAGGAGGACCTCGAGCTGGCCCTCAGGACTCACCTCGGCCGACGCCGAGAGGTCCACCAGGACGGCGAGGACCCGAGCGCGCTCGATGTGACGCAAGAACTGGTGCCCGAGGCCCCGGCCTTCGGCGGCACCTTCGATGAGGCCAGGGATGTCGGCCATGACGAACTCGGTGCGGTCCGTCGCCCCTCCGGTGCGGACGACGCCGAGGTTCGGGATGAGCGTGGTGAAGGGATAGTCGGCAATCTTGGGCTTGGCCGCCGACACGCTGGCGATCAACGTCGACTTGCCCACGTTGGGGAAGCCGACCAGCGCCACGTCGGCAACCAGCTTGAGCTCCAAGTTGAACCAGTGCTCCTCGCCGCGCATCCCCTGCTCGGCGAACGCGGGCGCTCGGCGTCGGTTCGAGAGGAATCGGGCATTGCCCATCCCCCCTGATCCGGCCTCCGCAGCCAGCCACCGGTCGCCCTCGACGGGCAGGTCGCAGACTTCGTCACCCTCGAGGGTGGTGATCACCGTGCCGACCGGGACGGGCACGATGAGCGACTTGCCATTGGAGCCGTGGCGCTTCTTGCCCTTCCCGTGGGTCCCGTTCTCGGCCCGTCGGAACGGATGGTCCCGGAAGCCGAGGAGAGAGGCCTGGTTCCGGTCGGCGACCAGCCAGACGTCGCCACCGTTGCCCCCATCGCCACCGTCGGGGCCGCCCATGTCGACGTGGGCTTCCCTGCGGAACGAGACGGAGCCGGCCCCACCGTCACCGGCTTTGGCGTGCAGCTGCGCCGTATCGATGAACTCGGCCATGGCTCAATCCTACGGGTGAAGGCCGACCCCCCCGACTTGAGGGTCCGCAACGAAGAGACTTGCGGCGATCTGCGGGGTCACCACGAGGCGCCCGGAGTCGGTGAGGATCTCGATGCTGCCGTCAGGGCCCTTGGCCTCCACCCGACCTGTCGAGCCCGGGATGAACCCGGCCCGATCGAGGTCGACGAGAGCCGACGCGTCGTGCTCGACGAGCTCGGTGATGCGCACCAGGGTCACCTCTGCACCCACTCCGACCTCGACGAGCGGTCGTTCGGTGACGCTCCGGGAGTGGTGGGACCCGGGGATCGGATTGCCATGGGGGCACGTTGCCGGGTCGCCCAGGAGGGCGATGAGACGCTCCTCGACGTCCTCGGAGATGACGTGCTCCCACCGACCGGCCTCGACGTGGACCTTGTGCCACTCGAGGCCGATGATGTCGACCAAGAGGCACTCGGCGAGGCGGTGGCGGCGCACCACCGTGGTTGCCACGCTGCGACCCTGGTCAGTCAGGGTCACCACCCGTCCCTGGCGAGCGACGTAGCCCTCCTCCTCGAGACGGTCCAGCATCTCCTTGACAGAGGGCGCGGATCGTCCGAGCCGCTCGGCGATGCGGGCACCGATCACCTCGGTTCCTTCGTCGCCCAGCGCCAGGATCGTCTCGAGGTACTCCTCGAGAGGTGTGTGATATCCCTCGTCCACAGGGTGTGACCCTACCGGGACCGATCCATCTCCTCGCCGGTGACCCCTCATCGGATCAGGGCCTCGACAGCCACCCCGAAGAGATCGGAGTGGCGATCGACGTCCGACACCGAGGTGGCGGGGCACATAAGCGCCATGTTGTGGAACGGGGTGATCAGGACCCCGCGGTTGGCCAGGAAGAGATGGAGGTACTCATCGAGCTCGTCATCGGCGGCGGGCGCCGAGGTCCCTCCATCCTTCGGGGCCGGTGAGCAGAACCGGTACTCCGCTCGGGCGCCCAGCTGGCTGATCGACCACTCCATCCCGGTCCTCGCCAGCACCGACTCGACGCCTGCGGTGAACCGGCCGGCCAGGGCGATCATCGACTCGAACGCCTCGGGGGTGAGGACCTCCGAGAGGGTGGCCCGCATCGCCGCGGTGGACAGGGCGTTGCCTGCCAGCGTTCCCCCGACCCCTCCGACGTCGACGATGTCGGCGCCGCGCCCGACCGCCGCCTCCACCCGGCCGACCAGCTCCGTAGAGAGGCCATAGGCGCCACAGGGGATCCCTCCGCCGATCGACTTGCCGATGGTCACGACGTCCGGTTCGAGCCCCCAGGCGCGGGTCGCCCCACCAGGGCCCGCCGAGAAGGTGTGGGTCTCGTCGATCATCAGCAGAGACCCGCTCCGGCGGGTGAGGCGCCGCAGGGCCTCGTGGAACCCCGGTTCGGGGAGCACGATGCCGATGTTGGTCAGCGCCGGCTCGGCGAGGACCACGGCCACGTCGCCGTGGGCCAGCTCACGCTCGAGGGCGGCGACGTCGTTGAACTCGACCACCCGGGTCGTCTCGGTGGGGTCGACCGCCGGCGCCACGTTCCCCGGCCGGGACCGGGCCTGGCCGTGCTGATCGACCACCACGAAGGTCTCGTCCACACTGCCGTGGTAGCAGTAGGAGAAGACCAGGACCTTGGGCCGCCCGGTCACCAGACGGGCCAGGCGCAGCGCCCAGCGGTTGGCATCGGTGGCCGACAGCGTGAAGGACCAGCGGGCCATACCGAACCGGTCCGAGAGCTCGGCCGCCACCCACTCCGCGTCGTCGGTGGGGAGCATGGTGGTGATCCCTCCGAGGACGCCAGAGCGTCTCTGGATCGCCTCGACGGTGGCCGGTGGGGAGTGGCCGGCCATGGCCCCGGTGTCACCGAGGGCGAAGTCGATGAGCTCGTGGCCGTCGACATCGGTGATC
>JADGOD010000264.1 GCA_017883125.1 Acidimicrobiales bacterium | reverse complement strand
TCGCTCGGTGGTCGACGAGGACGGCAGCCACGAGACGATCTACATCGACGGCCAGGTAATCCGACGCCGGCTGCCCGGTCAGGCACAGAAGGAGTTCTTCGAGGCCTCCGGTCGTGCGCCGGGCCACAGCGATGTCGCCAAGCGGATGGTCGACCTCGATCAAGAGGGGATCTGGGCCGAGATCGTCTTCCCGTCGCTGGGCTTGTGGAACGCCTGCTTCCGGACCCCCGAGGCCCTGAAGGCCGCCATGCGCGTCTCGAACGACTGGGCCAAGGCCGAGCTGGCCGACAAGTCCCCTCGCCTGCTCCCCACCGCTCAGGTCTCGATGCTCTCGATCCCCGATGCGGTCGAGGAGCTCGAGCGAACCGCAGAGCTGGGGTTCCGCTCGGTCTTCATGCCGACGGCCACGCCCGCAGCCACGGATGACTACAACAGCGACGCCTGGGAGCCCTTCTGGGCAGCCGCCGAGGCCGCCACCATGGTCATCGCCTTCCACATCGGGACCGATCCGGTCGATATCGCCGCGGGCCAGGCGGTGGGCTTCGTCTACCGCGGTCCGGGTGGAGCGGTGCTGAACTACACCGAGACCACGTTCTCGGGTCAGCGGGCGGCGATGAAGATGGTCGCCTCAGGAGCCCTCGACCGTCACCCGAACCTCAAGGTGCTCGTCTCTGAAGGCGGAGCCACCTGGGTGCCGTTCCTCGGCGACCGGATGAACGAGGGCTACCGCCAGCATCACATGATGACCAGGCCCAAGCTGTCCCGCTCGCCCAAGGAGATCCTGATGAGCCAGGTCTACGCCTCGTTCCAGCACGACGAGACCGCTGTCCCGACGATGACGGCGATGGGGTACCAGAACGTCATGTGGGGCAGCGACTACCCCCACATGGAGGGCACCTACGGCCACACCCAAGAGACCCTCCACCACCTCTTCGACGGCGTCGACCCCAAGGTCGTCCACCGAATCACCATCGGGGCCTTCGAAGAGCTCTTCCCCGGCGTCAACGCCGTACCGGCGGCGACCTAACGAGTTCTCCTTCTTCCGGCGCCGGGCACCCCCCCGCCCGTGGCGCCGGAAGAAGGTCCAATCTCCAAGAGCGTGAGCGCTCTGACGTGCTCGGCTTCGGCTCAGTGAGGAAGAAGGTGCGCCAGCGTGGCGACATCCTCGAGGGATCGCATGGTGTCGTTCAGGTGTGTGCAGGTCGTCGGTCCGACGAACTCTGCGCGGATCGTGGCCCGGAGCCCCTCGAGCGGCATCCCGACCAGACGCTCGGCGCTTGCCGCTGCCCGTGGGCACTCCTGCCAGGGCAGGGAGTGATCGCGCGCCTCGGCGGCGACGAAGGTCATCGTTGCCTCATCGATCGCGGCGGTGACCCCGTACTCATGGATCACGACCTCATGGCCACCAGGCTCCATGTGCGAGTCACGGAAGAAGACGTCGGCCATCAGGAGCCCATCAGACCGGGTCACGTCCATCCGACGCATCCGGCGCATCGAGTCCGCGGCGAGCTCGCCCAAGGCGTGCCAGCCGATCGGGTCCTCCGGATCGACGATTGCCGGCGCGTCAGGGCCGGTGGTGACCGGGGGGAGGCCGGACTCGTCGGTCTCGGTGAGGATGGTCCCGTCGGCGGTGAAGCCAGCACAGAGGTCGACGAACTGGAGCCTCGGACCCCTCTTGTGCGTAGGGAACTCGAGGTCGCCCCGGCGAGCAGCATGGGCCAGGGCATGCCCCGAGACGAGCGTGGCCGCGGGGATCTCGTCGAGCAGCATGAATGCGGGGGTTCCGGGTTCGACGTCGACGAGCTCGATCACCTTGTTCCGGAAGCCGGTTGACGCCTTGAGGCCGACGATCTGCTCAAGTCCTGCGCGCGGTGGTGTCGAGGAGGCCGAGACGATGGTCGGTCCCTCCTCGTACTCCATCTCGAGCTCGATCGTCGCCTCGCCGAGGACGATCGGACCGTCCTCGGTGGTCAGCAGGTCCCGAGCGCGCCCCTGCTGGAGCGTGTAGCCCACAAGGCCGTGGGGGCGGTGGGTGTCGACGGTGCTCGTCCGGCGGACCGACGGGACCGCTCGCGCTGGGGTGCCCCCGACGGAGTGGTGGGGGCCGTGCTTGGGGTGCAGGACCGATAGGTCCTGCTGCGCGACAGGGCGGACACCCAAGGCCACCGGCTGGCTCATCGCCTCACCGCTCTCGGGTTGCCCATCTCCCACCTCTGTTCCCCTCGCTCATCTCTGCGTCGCTCTCACGGTACCGTCTCGCACGCACCATCCATCCGGGCAGGCGTCCCGGATCCCAGCGTGGGATGGCCATCTCGCTCCGTCAGGCATAAATTGAGTGTCCTATACTCAAGGCTCTATGGCGGGAACGAACCGATGAGTGCACCTGAGGGCATCCGCGAGGAGATCCGAGCCTGGATCGCCGAGAACTGGTCCCTCCTGATCACGGTGAGGGAGTGGTGGCAGCGCATGGCCGACGCTGGCCTCACCGCGCCCACCTGGCCCACTCCCTGGGGCCGCACCTACACCAGCGCCCAGGTCCGGATCGTCCAAGAG
>JADGOD010000263.1 GCA_017883125.1 Acidimicrobiales bacterium | reverse complement strand
GGCGGCGTGGGCGGCGACCAGCGGGCCGATCGCCTCCTTGAGCGAGTCGTTGAGCCGGAACGCCAGCTCGGCGGCGGTGGCGCCGGTCCCGTCGAGCAGGCTGGGGACCTCTCGCCACAGCTCGAGGCGCGAGGCGAACCCGGGGTCCTCGGCCAGCAGCAGCGCCCGGTGGGCGTCGCCCGCCGCCCCCTCCGCCAGGACCGCCGCCTTGTCCGGTGCGATCCCTTGGGCGACGAGCCACTCGGTGATGGTCGAGGTGTTCAGCGGCTCGAAGAGGATCTCGACGCATCGCGACCGGATGGTCATCATCTCCTTGGGCAGATCGTCGGCCAGCAGGATGAAGACCGTCGTCGGGGGCGGCTCTTCGAGGGTCTTGAGGAACGCCGCCGCGTTGCGTCCCAAGAGGTGGGCATCGGGGATGACGATCACGGTGTGGGATGCCTCGAGCGGGCGGCGCTGGGCCAGGGAGGTCAGCGCGTGGATGTCGTCGACCCGGTAGGTTGCTCCGTCCCGCTCGGCGATCACCAGATCGGGGTGGATCCCCGAGAGAGCGCGCACGCAGTGCGTGCAGGTCCCGCACCCTCCGTCCTTGCAGAGGAGGCCGGCGGCGAAGCTCCTCGCCGCGTGGCGCTTCCCGCTCCCGGGCGGCCCCTCGAAGAGGTAGGCGTGCACGGGGCTCTCCACGCTGGCCCGGAGCGCATCGATGGCCCCCTCCTGGCCGGGGATCTCGGCGAAGAGATCGCTCACGGCCTCACGCCCAGCCACGGAGGAGGAGTGCGGCGTCGATCTCGGCGCTGACCGCCTCGAGGCTCATCGTGGCGTCCACGACGATCCACTCGTCGGGCGCAGCCCCGGCCTGGGTGAGGTACCCCTTGCGGACCCGCTCGAAGAAGTCGGCCTGCTCGCGCTCCATCCGGTCGTCGCCTCCGCCCCGCCGGGCGGCGGCGACCTCGATGGGCAGGTCCAGCAGGATCGTCAGATCCGGTCGGCGGCCGTTCGTGGCCAGCTCGATCAGGATTACCAGGTCCTCGAGGGGCAGGCCCCGGCCGAAGCCCTGGTAGGCCAGCGTGGACGCGGCGTGCCGATCCGAGACGACGCTGCGGCCGCTCGTGAGGGCGGGCTCGACCACCTCGGCCATGTGCTGGGCGCGATCGGCGGCGATCAGCAGCGCCTCGGCCATGGGGACCGCAGAGGCGTCGGGGCCGAGCACGAGCTCGCGCAGGCTCCTGCCCAGCGGGGTACCTCCGGGCTCGAAGGTGGCAACCGCGTCGAGCTTCATCGCCAGACGCGCCACCTGGGTCGACTTCCCGCAGCCGTCGATGCCCTCGATGACGAGGAACCGGCCGGGCGACGTCACGACGTCAGGTCCTGCTCGCCCGTCTCCTCGGTCGATGCCGGCGACGCCTTGGCCGCGGCCTTCTTGGCCGGGGCTTTCTTCTTGGCGGCGGCCTTCTTGGCCGGGGCCTTCTTCTTGGCCCGCTTCTTGGCCGGGCCGGCCTCTCGGCGGATGGCCAGCAGCTCGGCCGCCCGCTCGATGGTGATCGCCTCGACCGTGTCGCCGGTGCGCAGCGAGGCGTTCGTCGTCCCGTCGGTCACGTACGGGCCGAAGCGGCCTTCCTTGACCAGCACGGGCTCGCCGGTGGCCGGGTCCGCCCCGAGCTCCTTGAGCGGCGGGGCGGCCACGCCTCGGCCCCGGCCCCGCTTGGGCTGGGCGAAGAGGGCGAGGGCGCCGTCGAGGTCGACGGTGAAGATCTCGTCCTCGGATCCCAGGGATCGGGTGTCCTTGCCCTTGGACAGGTACGGGCCGTAGCGGCCGTTCTGGGAGAGGATCTCCTCGCCCGACTCGGGGTCGACCCCGACGTGGCGGGGCAGCGAGAGGAGCTGGAGGGCCTCGTCCAAGGTGACCTTCTCGGGCGTCATGGTCGCCAGCAGCGAGGCGGTCTTGGGCTTCTCCCCATTCGAGGCGTCCCCGAGCTGGACGTAGGGGCCGAACCGGCCCGCCTTGATGAAGATGTCCAGCCCGGTCTCGGGATCGGTGCCGATCGACCGGTCGGACTGGGGGGCGTCGAGGATCTCGGCGGCCGCCTCGGGGGTCAGCTCGTCGGGCAGGGTGTCGTCGCGCAGCGAGGCGGTGTCGTCGCCCCGCTTGAGGTACGGCCCGAACTTGCCCACTCGGGCCAGGATCGGCTCGCCGGTCCGCGGGTCGTTCCCCAGCGGGATCGAGTTGATCTCAACCGGGTCGATCTCGGTCAGCGGACCGGAGACCGCGGCGTGGAGGCCGAAGCCGGTGACCCCGTCGGCGTCGGCGCCGAAGTAGAAGCGGGTCAGCCAGGGCAGCATCTCCTCGGTGCCCGAGGCGATGGCGTCGAGGTCGTCCTCCATCGAGGCGGTGAAGTTGTAGTCGACCAGCTCGCCGAAGTGCTCCTCGAGCAGCTTGACCACGGCGAAGGCGGTGAAGCTCGGCACGAGGGCGGCGCCCTTCTTCCAGACGTACCCGCGGTCCTGGATGGTCGAGATCACCGCGGCGTAGGTCGAGGGCCGGCCGATGCCGAGCTCCTCCATCTTCTTGACCAGCGAGGCGTCGGTGTAGCGGGCCGGGGGCTGGGTGGCGTGGCTCTTGGCCTCGGCGGAGGCCACGCCCACCGCATCGCCCTCGGCCATGGCGGGCAGGACCCGCTCGGCGTCGGCCAGCTCGGCCTCGGGGTCGTCGGCCCCTTCCACGTAGGCCCGGCGGTAGCCGGGGAACGAAACGACCCGGCCATTCGCCTGGAGCGTCACCGACTCGCCGGCCAGCGTCCCGTCGGCCGCGCCCACGACCGCCTCCATCCTCACCTGGGCCTGGGTGCCCCGGGCGTCGGCCATCTGGGAGGCGACGGTGCGCACCCAGATCAGCTCGTAGAGGTGCAGCTCGTCACCCGAGAGCGACCGGGCCGCCTCCTCGGGGGTGCGGAAGGTGTCGCCAGCCGGGCGGATGGCCTCGTGGGCCTCCTGGGCGTTCTTGACCTTCCGGTTGTAGATCCTCGGGGCCTCGGGCACGTACTCGGGCCCGAACTTCTCCGCCGCCTGGGAGCGGGCGGCGTTGACCGCCTCGGACGACAGCGTCGTCGAGTCGGTCCTCATGTAGGTGATCCATCCCTCTTCGTAGAGGCGCTGGGCCACCCGCATGGCCATCTGGGCGCTCAGGCGCAGCTTGCGGCCGGCCTCCTGCTGGAGGGTCGAGGTCATGAACGGCGGCTGGGGCTTGGAGGTGAACGGCTTCTCGGTCACCGAGGTGACCGTGACCGCCGAGACGGGCAGAGCGGCGGCCAGGGAGGTCGCCTCGGCCTCGGTGAGCATCCGCACCTCCCGGGCGCCGGTCGGCTTTCCCGAGGTGTCGAAGTCCTTGCCCTCGGCCAGCGTCGTCCCGCCGACCGCCATCGCCTGGGCCTCGAAGCCCTGGGAGTCCTTGGTCATGGTGGCCACGACGTCGTGCCACATCGCCGAGGTGAACGCCATCCGCTCGCGCTCGCGCTCGACCACGAGGCGGGTGGCCACCGACTGGACGCGACCGGCCGAGAGCCGGGGGAGGATCTTGCGCCACAGCACGGGCGAGACCTCGTAGCCGTAGAGGCGGTCCAGGATCCGGCGGGCCTCCTGCGCGTCGACGAGGCGGCGGTCGAGGTCACGGGACTCGGTGACCGCCCGCTCGATGGCCGGCCGGGTGATCTCGTGGAAGACCATCCGCTTGACCGGGACGGTGGGAGAGAGCACCTCGAGGAGGTGCCACGCGATGGCCTCTCCCTCGCGGTCTTCATCGGTGGCGAGGTAGACCTCGTCGACACCCTTCATGAGCCGCTTGAGGTTCGCCACGACCTGCTTCTTGGAGGGGTGCACGACGTAGAGCGGCTTGAACCCGTCGTCGACGTTCACCCCGATGCGGGACCACGACTCGGACTTGTACGCCTCGGGGACCTGGTCGGCCCCGGTGGGCAGGTCGCGGATGTGACCGATCGACGACTCGACGATGTAGTCGTCACCGAGGATCCCGCCGATGGTCTTCGCCTTGGCCGGCGACTCG
>JADGOD010000262.1 GCA_017883125.1 Acidimicrobiales bacterium | reverse complement strand
TGAGATGTCTGGGCGGGGACAGGATGCGGTTGCGCGTCGCCCAATTGCGAACTCCTGCTGTGAACACGTCACGAGGACACCGCCATTCACCCTACTTCTCATCAGAAACCCTCGACGGCACGAGGTCTTCAACGATTGACCGTCCGAGGTTTGTGGTCAAGGAAGTGAGCCCCGTGCTCACCGCACAGAGATCATCGGCGCTGACCGCTCCCGGAGTCGATACTCAGGAGAGGGCGTGTGCCTCCTTCACGCGACAGTGAAATGGGGCCTGTTGAACCAAGATCGCGGCCAACGATGACCTCAGCACGTTACGACAAGGGTCTGTTGGCAGGCCAGCTTGGGACCCTTGATCTCACGACGTCGACGGTGGCGAACATCGGACCGGGCATCGACTTCTACTTCGGGTTCGGTGTCATCGTCGCCACAGCCGGCGTCGGGGCACCTCTGACGATTCTTGTGGCAGCCATCGCGGTGACCTTCCTCTCTTGGACCACCAGCGAGTTCACACGGGCCGAGCCCTCAGCTGGGAGCTTCATCACCTACATCGAGTCAGGCTTTGGACGGACAGCCGGCGCCTTTGCAGCCCTTCTCGTCACGGTGGGTTACACGATCGCCATGACAGGAGTGATCACCATGTCCGGGGGTTTCCTTGCCCTCAGCCTGGAGAGGTTCGCACACGTCTCGATCCCCTGGGTCATCCCCACAGTGCTCATCGGTCTTGGTGGACTGTGGCTGATGATCCGAGGCGTTCGCCTCTCCACCAGGATCGTTGGGATCGCCGTCGGCATCCAGGTCCTCATCATGGTCGCTGTCTGCATGATCACCTTGGTCGAGCAGCACAGACACCTCTCCCTCGATCCCTTCAGGTGGTCACACCTCAGTGGGGGCTTGGCGGGGCTCTCGGCTGGCTTCCCACTGGCCCTCTACATGTTCATCGGCTGGGAGAACGGACCGGCGCTGGCCGAGGAGGCGAGGGACCCCACGCGCACCGTTCCCCGTGCCCTGTTCCTGTCGGTAGGTATCGCGGCGTTCCTCTTCCTCCTCTTCGCCTACTCGACCATCATCGGCTTCCACGAAGACGTGAGCTCGACGGGTCGCTCCTCGATCCCCTTCTTGGTGATCGCCGATCGCGCTCTCGGATCGGTGGCCTTCCTTGCGTGGATCGTCGGCATCGTGTCGGTGCTGGCTACCTTCCTGGCTGGCACCACCTCCCAGGCACGCATGATCTTCGACGGTGGCCGCGAGGGCTTCCTCCCCAGCCGGCTCGGTCGCGTGCATGCCAGGTTCCAGACGCCGGTCGCCGCGCTGGCCACGATCGTGGGGACGGGCATTGCCATCATCGTTCTCTGGGGCATCATCCACATCATCGGCGTCGGCACCGGATCGATGAACCCTGTCGGCCTCTACGCGGAATGCTCGACCTTCGGGACCTCGATCATTCTTATCGTTTACGCGGCGACGAATCTGTCGCTCCCGGTCTTCATGTGGCGGCGCCACCGAGCACGGTTCTCCATCCTTCGCCACGTCGTGGTCCCGGCGCTGGGCACGGCAGCCCTGATCGTCCCGTTCGCCGAGCTGTTCGCCCCCGGGCAGCCCGCCCCCTATGACCTCTTCCCGTATCTGACGGTCGCCAGTGTCATGGTCTGCTTCGTGCTGGCCATCGTGGCGACGCGCCGCCGGGACAGGCGATGACGAACAACAGCACGACTGTCACGGCAGCTTCGTCGAAGCCCTCGGATCTGATCAGGAGGGGGTCTCACGATTCGTCACGCACTCCTACGAAAGGACCTTACGGGTCGGATCCGGGCCACCGTCGTCGTTCCCCCGGCTGGATTCTCCAGCCGCTGAGGTTGAGAACTCCGGGTGACCTAGGCTCGCTCTCGTGTATAGCGAGATCGCCAGGAACAAGCGGCGAAGCGTCATCTTCATCGGATTGTTCTTCGTGGTCTGGCTGGCCGTCGGCGCCGTCTGCGGCCTGCTCTTCAAAGCCCTCTACCGCCACACGTCAAACACCGGCTACGCCCCGACCCCTCCGGTCAACTACGGCTGGAGCCCTGTCTTCGTCGGCATGGCGATCTGCGCCGTTCTCGCCATCGGCGGCATCGTCTACTCGCTGACTGCTGGCGCTGGCCTGGTGCTCAGGGTCTCTGGAGCCGTCCCTGCCGATCCGGTCAGGTACCAGCAGATCAACGACCTGGTGGAGGCCTTGGCCATCGGCGAGGGCATCCCGAAGCCTGCCGTCTACGTCATCGACGATCCCTCACCCAACGCGTTCGCCACCGGGGTCAGCCCCGAGAAGGCCGCCATCACCTTCACCACCGGGTTGCTCGCCATGATGAACCGAGAGGAGCTCGAGGGGGTGACCGCCCACGAGATGAGCCACATCAAGAACCACGACATCCGGCTGCTTCTCGTGGTGGGAACGATGATCGGCATGGCGGCCCTCCTCGCCAGCATCCTCTGGCGGAGCGCGTTCTTCTCCTCCGTGGGCCGGGGAGGAAGCAGGGGCAACCAGCTCGTCGCCGTGGTCTTCGTAGCAGGGGCGCTGCTCGCTGTCGTCGGCTTCATCTTTGGCCCGCTCATGAGGCTCGCGCTGTCACGTCGCCGGGAGTCTTTGGCTGACGCGAGTGGCGCGGAGCTGACCCGGAACCCGGTCGGACTGCTCAGCGCCCTCAAGAAGCTCCAGAAGAACGACAAGCCGTTCAAGGGGATGAACCACGCCACCGCAGCGATGTGCATCGATGCCCCGCTGCAGCACCACGAGACCTGGTACCACCACCTCTACGACACGCACCCACCGATCGAAGAGCGGATCGCCCAACTCGAGAAGATTGCCTCAGGCGAGTCCGTCTGAGCTAGCCCCGGTCTCAGCCGGCAGGCGGTGGACCCTCGACGCCGGTGGCCGGAGGAGGGCCTTGATCGCCCATTGCCGGAGGAGGCCCTGGGGGCGCTGTGTTAGCTAGGGGACTCGTGCCGGGGAAGGTCACCTCTGGCACCGCACGATCAATCTCGTCAGTCTCGAAGAAGGCCACGGCCTTGAAGTTGAACGGCCCGGCGATCAGATTCCGGGGGAACGTCTGGAGCGCAGTGTTGTAGTCACGTGCGCTGGTGTTGTAGTAGCGGCGGGCGTACTCGATCTTGTCCTCGGTCGCCGTCAGCGTCTCTTGCAGCTGGACGAAGCTCTCGACGGCGCGCAGCTGGGGGTAGTTCTCGGCCACGGCGAAGAGTGACCGAAGTGCTCCGGAGAGTGCGTTCTCGGCAGGAACGATCTGGTCCGGATCGCCTGTCGCTCCGGCGGAGACGGCATCGGCCCTCGCCTTGGTAACGGCTTCGAAGGTCCCTCGCTCGTGGGCGGCGTAGCCCTGAACCGTCGAGACCAGGTTGGGGATGAGGTCGTGGCGGCGCTTGAGTTCGACATCGATCTCGGACCACGCCTCCTGGGTCCGGTTGCGCCTCTTGACAAGGCCGTTGTACGCAGCCCACAGGCCGAATCCCAAGAGCACGACAACCACGACGACGATGATGAGAGCGACCATGACGATAAAGGCTCCTTTGAGATCCTGACAGTTCGAACTGTACTCCCAAAGATCGGAGGCGCCGCGGGCGCGGTGCCTCGATGATGCCTGGCGAGCGAGAGTAACTCCGGCCCACTGGGTCCCATACCGCAGCCGAGCACCGGCTCGCGGGGCACCACCTCGACGCTTGGTGTCCCATCGCGGCGACAAGTCCATCTCGGCTCCACCGAATCCCGGTCGAGACGAGATCCGAGATCTCGATCAACCACTGGGCAGACGCCACACCGTCGATGGCCGACGAGGCCATAGCGCTCTTCTGAGCGACGCGGCACCTGGATCCGTTAGAAGCCTCGGGGTAGTGCTCGAGCCGACGGAGCTAGGGGCAGATCCCGCTGGCTCTGGCGTCGGACGGGACGAGCCGACATGCTGCAGAGAGCAGGACGGGCGGAGAAATGAGGAACTCATGAGAGACCTCGGGGCAGGGGCGCCGGCATCGCCGGCTTCAATCAGGCCGCCCACTCCCTCCGCTAGAGAGTCCGTGTACTGAGAATCGGCAACGCCCCTCCGACACCAGTCAGGTATCCCCGCACTTCTAGGATGCGACACGCCTGATCTACGGACCGCTTCCGCGAGGGCCTCGCTGAGACCCCCTACGAGTATCGGGCGGCTCGCGTGCCCGGTGGATGACTGACACCTGGGACGGCGTCGGGGTTCTCTATGCACACCTCACCCTCGAGCCCGTCAGGGTCGCGGAAGAAGATGCTCAGCGCCGACCCGAAGTCAGTGACGAAGTCGTCTGCCGCCCCTTGTGCCATGAGGCGGTCTCGGATTTCATCGAACGCCTCGAGGGACGCTGCTTGGAGGGCGAGGTGGTCGAGGCGCCCACGGCCGAACATCGGTGTCTGGCGGTCAGCTTCTGTGTTGCCCTCGATCTGGAAGACGTTCAGCTCCGCGAACTCGCCGATCATGATGATGGTCAGGCGAGGACCTCTGCCATCGGGGAGCTCAGATCCGTCGCTCACGACGACGGCGTCGAAGACCTCGCGGTAGAAGGCCTGGAGGCGGTGGGCGTCTTTCGTGATGATGGCGACGTGATGTATGCCCTTGGTGAGCATGTTCCCTACTTCCTTGTGATTAGAGAGAGGGCCTTGCCCCCCCCCCGGCCCCGTCAACTCAGCGCCGCAGGGCGCCCTAGTTGCGACTAGGAATGCTGCATCCAATCAGTAACGAACACAATAGAGGGGGAACGGGATGGCACATGTCGCACTTTCGGAGGTTGCTGGCGCGATTGACATTCAGAGCGGTGCCGTCGTGTCGCGCGTGATCTTCCACGACGATCGATCCGAGGTCACGGTCTTCGGCTTCGACGCAGGAGAGGGTCTCAGCGAGCACCAGGCTTCCCGCTCAGCCATCGTTCAGGTCGTCAAGGGTCGGCTGGAATTCATCGCGGACGGTGAACAACTTGACGCAGGACCAGGTTTTTGGCTCCACATGGAGCCAGGAACGCCTCACAGTCTCACTGCGCGCGAACCGACCGTCATGCTCCTGACTCTCATAGACGCTGGGTGATCCTCATCACGCTTCACTCGAGATCGCACACATTGTAAAGACGAGCGCCGGTACGAGCGCTTTGAGATCGCGCCCCGTAGCGCGCTTTGACAGCGAGGCCACAAGTCCGCACCCAGAACGATTCATCCGAGTGATGGACCCCAGCCGGTCCGCGGACCTAGCAACGCGTATAGAGGCGGATCTGGAGGGCGACGAGTGTCCCACGCCGTGCATCCTTCAATAGTGCTGAGGGTGCTCCCGGACGCCGGATTGGCCCCGACATGGCTCTCCGGAGGAACGCATGTCGCTCGAATCATTGTCAGCGGCGATGCGCCGACGTTGATTGCCGCCTATCATGCAATCGTGCTCGGCACGCCGTCCGTTGCTAGAGCTTCTGCACGAAGCTGACGCCGTCACCGATGGTGATGAGCACGACCTTCACGCGCGGATCATCGACGATGGTGTCGTTGAGCGAGCAGATCGCAGCGACGTTGTCGTCGGTGGCGCTCGCTTCGACGACTTGGCCGCTTTGGAGCATGTTGTCGAGGAGGATCAGGCCGCCGGGTCGCAAACGGGCCAGCACCTCTTCGTAGTACTCGGCGTAGCCCGTCTTGTCGGCATCGATGAAGGCGAAGTCGAACTGCTCGCCGGCAGGCAGGGATCGGAGCGTCTCGATGGCTGGGCCGATCCGGAGCTCGATCCGGTCGGCGACGTTAGCGCTCGCCCACGCCACGCGCGCGATTGACGTCCACTCCTCGCTCATGTCGCAGCAGAGAAGCTGCCCTTCAGGGCCGAGGCCCCGTGCGATAGCAAGAGCTGAATACCCGGTGAACGTGCCGATCTCGATCGCACGCTTCGCTCCCATGGCCCGAACGATCATCTCGATGAGCAACGCTTGATCGTCGCCAATCTGCATCCGCGCTGCACTTCCAGTCTTCTCCTGGGTGATGCTCTGGAGATCGAGTTGGTGAGCATCGGGCGGCGTGGAATGTGCCGATGCGTAGTCATCGATGACTGCATCGGTGAAGCGGCTCCGTCTCCGCGAGCTCGGTGGCGTCATTTCCATCATTCCTCCTCGTGATCGGCGCTTGGCCAAAGACCAATCGTCTCACGTCCGATGACCAAGCCGACAGCTCTTCCGGCCCCCACGGAGACAGGCCCACGGTGTGCTCCAGGATTCCCGTGGTGATTCATCCTGCGCCATCCGTCCGCCAGATGACCGAGGAACGAGAGTGCCTCCTGTCGCCAGGTCGGTGGTGCAGCCGACGCACCGCATCCCGTGACGCGCTTGTCGTCGCGAGCGATCCAGACCCCCCAGAATCGCGCCCAAGCGACTCCGTACGTTCTCGGGTCGGATTGACCCCACGGGTTTCGGCATATCGAATCGCAGGCCGCCGGGACGCGAGACGGCCTGGAGATCATCGTGCCGATAACCTCGTCAAGGTAAGAGGAGGGACCATGACTGACGTCGACGACACCGGGATCCCCGAGGACCCGCCGGCGGATCCCGAGGGGTGGACCGACGAGCAGTGGATCGCCTGGCTGAAGGCGACCGACGCCCTCTACGACGAGACCGCCGGTGACGACGCCGATTACGCTCCGATCTCTGTCATGGGCAAGCTCACCCGCTCAAGCGGGGGCCAAGTCCTCGGCCAGGCCATGCTTGGGATGGCCGAGGCCATTTACGGAGCCCGTGACGACGAGATCGTCTACGTTGCCGAGGGCAACTCGGAGCCCGAGCCCGATGAGCCCTTCACGGTCCATCTCGACCCCGACCACCCTGAGCGCTCGACGGTCGACTTCCACACCGATCTCGACGCCGACGCTTAGCGAACGAGCGCCGGTTCCTAGGCTGGCGAGCTCAAGCCCGGTTGTTCGACGCGGCTGAGCGGCGCTGTGATCTCGGCAGCGGCCCCTGCGGTTGAGGAGAGATGAACCCGACCAGGGTGTAGAGAGTCGCCCCTACCGAATCCCATGGGACGGCACTCGCAGCTGGCCCCGCACCGTCAGGCACCCGGCAGGCGAAGATGGGCCCGTGAGTCGACTGGCCAAGTTC
>JADGOD010000261.1 GCA_017883125.1 Acidimicrobiales bacterium | reverse complement strand
GTGGCAGATCCTGCCGATCGATCCGAGCACCTCCGAGGTCGTCCACACGGCGTACCTGCGACCCGACCTCTCCGAGGAGGAGCGGTCCAAGGTGGTCGACATGGCTCCCTGGATCTGCGAGACGGTCGTCGATGGCGAGGACTTCTGGGTCGCGGGTCGCACTGAGCCCGGCATCCGCAGCGGGTTGCTCGACACGGTGGTCTTCGGCCGCAACGAGCCGGCGCCACAGCACCTCCACCGCCACTTCCTCTCGACGATCTCGGCAGCTCGGGGCGGCGACGCGACGCACCCGGAGCAGTGAGGACCGAGCTGACGCGAACCTTGCTGGGGCCGAGGCGGTATGCGACGATGCCCGCATGACGCCTCACCTCCCCAAGGAGCTCCGCCTGTTCGATCTCGAAGGCCGAGTGGCCCTGGTGACGGGCGCCTCGTCGGGGATCGGTGAGGGCCTCGCCCGAGCGCTGGCCTCGGTCGGGGCCCGGGTCGCTCTCGTCGCACGGCGCCACGACCGCCTCGTCAAGCTGGCCGACGAGATCGGCGGCCTCGCCGTCGGCTGCGACCTGCTCGACGCCGAGCGAGTGGGCCAGATCGTCCCCGAGATCACCGAGGCGCTGGGCGGCCCCGAGATCCTGGTGAACGCCGCGGGCAACATCTTCACCCACGAGCGGGCGGAGAACGAGCCGCTCGACGCGATCCTCGAGACGCTGAGACTCAACCTCGTCGCTCCGTTCCTCCTGTCCCAGGCGGTCTTCCCGCACATGCTGGCGGCCGGCAGGGGCTCGATCATCAACATCTCGTCGATCAGCGGGAAGGTCGGCATCCCCGGCATCCCCCAGGCGTCGTACGCGGCCAGCAAGCTCGGCTTGTCGGGACTGACGGCGGAGCTGGCGACGCAGTGGGCCCGGCACTCGATCAGGGTCAACACCATCGCGCCGGGATTCTTCCGCAGCGAGATCACCGAGGACCTCTACGACTCCGAGAGCGGGAGCGCCTGGCTCACGCGCAACACGCTGCTGCCCCACGCCGGGGAGGTCGATGACTTCGCGGGCGCCGTCTTGTGGCTCGCGTCGGATGCGGGTCGCTACGTGACCGGACAGACGATCGTGGTCGACGGCGGCTGGACCGCGAAGTAGCTCCACCGCTCCCGTCACCGCTCGCTCACGGGCACGTCAGTTCGGGGCCGCCCATCGGCGGTGAGGTCGCCCCAGGCCCCCTAGGCGACGAGCAGCTCGGAGGAGGATCCGGCGAGGTGGCGCTTCGTCGTCTGCACGCCAGCGAGCCGGTGGCCACACCGGTGAATGAACGTTCACCCTGTTAGGGTCGTGGGGCTCGACGTGCCTGAAGTGGTGACCAGAGGGGGGTGCATGGACTTCGACATGGGCGATGAGGTGGCGGCACTCCGGCTCGAGCTGCGCGCGCTCATCGACGAGCACATCCCCCCCGACTTCCTCGGCGCCTTCACCGACGATCCTGCCGATCTGGAGACGGCCCAGCGGTTCTGCCGGCTCCTGGCCGACCGAGGGCTCCTGTGCATGGCCTGGCCGGAGAGCTGGGGCGGTCGGGGTGCCTCAGCCTGGGAGCAGACCGCGGTGCGCGAGGAGATGTGGGCGCATCACGAGCCCCGAGGAGCGCAGTACATGGGTGTGAACTGGGTGGGGCCCACCCTCATGCGGCACGGCACCCCCGAGCAGCAGCAGCTGCATCTCCCTGCGATCGCACGGGGCGAGGTGATCTGGTGCCAGGGCTTCAGCGAACCCAACTCCGGCTCCGACCTGGCGTCGCTCCAGACGGCGGCCCGGCGTGACGGTGACGAGTGGCGCGTGTCGGGCCAGAAGATCTGGACCTCCTACGCCACGATGGCCCAGTGGTGCTTCCTCCTCGCGCGCACCTCGAAGGAGGAGAGGAAGCAGCAGGGCCTGACGATCTTCCTGGTACCGATGTCCGCCCCGGGCATCGAGGTCCGTCCGATCGCCAGCATGATTGGACCGCACCACCTCAACGAGGTGTTCTTCGATGACGTCCGGGTGACCGAGGCCGACGTGCTCGGCCCCGTGGGCGAGGGGTGGAAGGTGGTCCAAGAGGTCCTGGCCTTCGAGCGGGTGGGCATCGCCCGCTACGCACGCTGCGAGCGACTGCTGCAGTGGGCCCCCTCGGCGCTCGGCGACCAGTGGGAGGCGCTCCCCGAGGAGCTGCGCAGCCGCTGGGCCCAGATGCTCATCCACGCCCGACGGGCCCGGCTCCTCGCGTACCGGGTCGTCGACGCGCAGCACCGTGGCCAGGTGAGGCCGGGCGATGCTGCTGCCTATCGGATCGCGGTCACCACGCTCGACCAGGAGAGCGCCGAGGTTCTCGTCGACATCGTGGGACTGGCTGTGCTGGCGGGCGACGACGCGCTGCGCTTCAAGCGAGCGGTGGAGGATCACTGGCGCTACTCGGTGTCCGCCACCGTGGCGTCGGGGAGCATCGAGATCCAGCGGATCCTGCTGGCCAGAGCCCTGCTGGGGGCGTCGTGAACATCGACCTGAGCGAGGAGGCCCTCGAGTTCGGCCGGCTGGCCAAGCGGGCCTTGGAGGCGGCGGGCGGCGATGAGCTGGCCCAGATCGCCGAGCGGGAGCCCGACCGTCGCGAGAGCCTTGTCGGGCCCGTGCTGGCCGAGCTGGGCGCCTGGCAGCTCGATCCGCGGGACAGCGCTGACGAGCTCGAGGCCGCCGCCGCGCTGTGTAGGAGCGCCGGCTACTGGGCCGTGTCATACCCGGTGGCCGAGCGGCTCTGCCGTCCGTCGGATCTCGACGCCGACGGTCTGGTGGTGGTGGCCGATCCCGCACCGGCGGCTGCGGTCGGCGGCCTCGATCGGCGCTGGGCGGCGGTGACCCTGGACGGCCGACGGAGCATGGCCACCGCCCGACCGATGGCTGCCTCGCCGCGACGGTCGGCCTTCGTGGTGGAGCTCGACCTCGAGTCGGTCGACGACGCAGGGGCGTCGGACGTGCCGCTCGGCCTGGTCCTGCCCTGCTGGACCCTGCTCGGCATGCTCGACCGAGCCGTCGAGCTCGCTCGCTCCTATGTCCGCGAGCGCGAGCAGTTCGGTCAGCCGCTGGCCACGTTCCAGGGCGTCCAGTTCCAGCTCACTGAGGCAGAGGTCGAGCGCGTGGGCCTCGAGGAGTTGGCCAAGTACGCGCTGTGGAGCATCGAGGCGGGGCGCCACGAGGCCCTCGACGACGCGCTCGCACTCCGCCTGGCGGCCGTCGAGGCGGCAGAGCGGGTCCTGCGCGTCGCCCACCAGCTCCACGGTGCCATCGGCTTCTGCGACGAGACCGTGCTGTCGTGGGTCTCTCGCCAGAGCGTCCCGCTGCGCCGCCTGCCGCTCGGCCTGTCGGGGACCCGCGCCGAGCTGACCCGCCGGCTTGGCCGGCGCGGCCTGACAGGGATCTTCGGCTAGGTGGGGCGGGTGTTCGGCGAGCTCGAGGTGCTGAGTGTCGAGGCTGACCGTCTCGGGTGCTCCGTGGAGAGAGGCGGCCCGGCCTCTCCGGAGGACCCGCGCCGCCCGCCGCCGCCCGTGTCCGGAGACGGAGTGACTGGGAGTTGAGCATGGCGACATCTGACCTCGAGGAGTTCCGGGCGGAGGCCCGACGATGGTGCCAGGCGCACATCCCGGCGGACTGGAGGCAGACGCAGGTCGGCGTGTCCGACGAGGAGGACGTCTCCTTCCAGAAGGCGTGGTTCCAAGAGCTCCGCAAGGCCGGCTACGCGGTGCCCCACTGGCCCAGGGAGTGGGGCGGCGGCATGTCCGTCGCCGAGCAGATCGTGCTGTACCAGGAGCTGGCCGCCCACGATGCCCCGCGCCTGGTGCTGGCCTTCGTCTCGATCCACCACGCCGCGTCCACCCTGCTGGCGGCCGGCACCGAGGAGCAGCGCCGTCGTCACCTGCCGGCGATCCTCGACGGGGAGATCTGGGTCCAGGGGTTCTCGGAGCCCGAGGCCGGCTCTGACCTGGCCAGCCTCAGGACGACGGCTCGACGAGAGGGCGACGCGTTCGTGGTCAATGGGCAGAAGCTGTGGGCGAGCGGTGCCGCTCACGCCGACTGGTGCCTCCTGCTGGCTCGTACCGACGTGACTGCCCCGAAGCGCAAGGGCATCTCCTATCTCCTGATGGACATGCGATCGCCAGGCGTCGACGTGAGGCCGATCCGCAACGCGAGCGGCGAGTGGCACTTCTGCGAGATCTTCCTCAACGACGTGGTGATCCCCGCCAGCCAGCTGGTGGGTCCTGAGAACGAGGGCTGGCGGGTGGCGCAGGAGACGCTCAGCGCCGAGCGGGGCATGACCATGCTCGAGCTCTCCGAGCGGCTGGGGAACGCGGGCTTCAGGTGGCTGGTGGAGGAGTGCTCTCGAGCGCGACCCGACGGGCTGCGCCTCCTCGACGACGCGCTGGTCCAAGACGGGCTCGCCGCGCTGGAGACCGAGATCGCCGGCCTCCGCCTGCTCTGCCGTGGCCTGGTGGAGCGGCATGAGGCCGGCACGGCGGGACCGGTGGAGGCGTCTGTCGTCAAGCTCTTCTACAGCGAGCTGCTCCAGCGGATGATGGACTTCGGCACCGAGGTCGTTGGGCTCGCCGCGCAGACGAGCCTGCACAAGCCCGGCTCGAGCGGTTGGGAGTCGGGTGCGTGGGCGCTCGACTTCATCGGCTCGTGGGAGTGGACGATCCCGGGCGGAGCGAGCGAGATCCAGCGCACGATCATCGCCGAGCGCGGCCTGGGGATGCCCAGGGAGCCCGAGGTGGCTCGGTGAGGGTGGACCTCACGGAGTTCCACGACGAGCTTCGCTCCGTGGCCCGCGGTCTCCTCGGGGACGCGCGCGCACGGGCCGATGGTGCAGAGCTGCCCACGCCGATCGACTGGGCGCTGCTCGCCGAGTCGGGCTGGGTGGGCCTCGAGGTGCCCGAGTCGCTCGGAGGCTCCGGCGGGAGCTTCGCCGAGCAGGCCGTGATTCTCCACGAGCTGGGCCGGACGGTGACGATGAGCTCCTACCTCGGCTCAGCGGTGCTCGGCGTCGGGGCGCTCGCCCTCCTCGAGCCGAGCCCTGGACGCGATGAGCTCCTGCGCCGAGTCACCGCTGGTGACCTCCGCGTCGCTGTCGCCGTCGAGACGGGTGACGACGGCGTGGGGGGCGACCCGGCTCCGTTCCGTCTGGATCGCGCTGGAGGCGGGCTTCGTCTCGACGGGCGGGCTGCCTTCGTCCCAGATGCCACCGGCGTGGAGCTGCTGGTGCTGGCGCGCGACCCTGAGTCCGCCTTCGTGGTCGTTCACGTGGCACTGGATGCCTCGGGGCTCCACATCGCCGAGCAGCCCGTCCTCGACGCCACACGGAGCCTCGGCGAGGTGCTTGCCGACGGCATCGAGGTGAGCGACTCGTCGATCTGGCGGTTCAGGTCCGATCCGGGCACGTCCGCCCAGCGGCTGGTCGACCGCGGCGCGCTCGCCATCGCCTGCGACAGCCTCGGGCTGGCGGAGGCGATGGTGGAGGCCACGGTTTCCTACACCGCAGAGCGCAGGCAGTTCGAGCGCCCGATCGGCTCCTTCCAGGCGGTCAAGCACGCCTGTGCGGACATGCTCGTCAAGGTCCTGGTCAGCCGCGAGCTGATCGACGCCGCCGTGCAGGCTGTCGCCGGCGGCGACGCCGATGCCTCCACCGCCGTCTCGATGGCCAAGTCCTACGCGTGCGATGCAGCCGTCGATGTCGTCGGCAAGGCCCTGCAGCTCCACGGAGGCATCGGCTACACCTGGGAGAGCGGCATCCACGCGTACCTCAAGCGCGCCATGCTCAACCGCTCGCTGTTCGGCGCTCCCGCAGCCCATCGGCGACGGCTCGCGGGACGCTACGGCGCAGGGCCGCTCGCGTCCTCACAGGCCTGAGCGCGCGGCTATCGCGTCGGTCCGCGCGCCCTCCCGGCTCAGACGATGATCGAGCCGACGCCCCCGTTGGAGGCGGTGCCGACGGCCTGTGTCGAGGTGCGCGGTTGGTGGCGCCGCCCGGCGATGGGCCGCAGAGCAGCACCTTCGCGCAAGGGTCCATCCCCTATTGTGATGGTGCGTCATCGCTGATGGCGCCGCGTGCGGCAGGAATGAGGGACATCCATGGTGAACCAGGCGGGTCGTTCTCGTGATGGTGGAAGTGCCCCCCCCAGGGCTCGCCGACTGACGGCTGAAGCTCGACGGAGCTCGATCCTCAAGGCTGCCCGACAGGCGTTCAGCGAGACCGGCGACGTGAATGGGACGACGATCAAGGTCATCGCGGAGCGCGGCGGGATCAGCGAAGGCGTGATCTACAGGCACTTCGAGAGCAAGGACCAGCTGTTCTACGAGGCCGTCGTCGAGCCGCTCCGCGAAGCGGTGAGCGAGCTGGTCGCGGCGACGCAGGTCGTTGACCGGGACGAGCCGCTGACGCCAGAGCGCCAGCTGGAGACCCTCAACGGCCTCTACCGCCAGCTGATCTCGACCCTCGAGGAGGTCCTGCCGCTCCTCGGCCTGGTCCTCTTCGGTGACCCTCAGGTCGCTCGCCGCTTCTACCAGGAGAGCTTCGCTGGTGCCATGGACCACCTGGCCAGCGCCTGGGGCGAGGTGGAGGGTCGCTACGGCTACGAGTCCGAGTCACCGGACATCTCGGCGCGCGCCGTGATGGGGACCGCTCTGATCCTGGCGCTCGAGAGCCACTACAACAAGCGCTTCGACCGTGAGCGCGCGGTGGACCTGGCCACCGAGGGCACGTGCAAGGGCTTCTTCCCCCCCATCGAGCCCGAGCGCCGGGTGCGCTGACCCACACCGCCCAACACGGCGCTCTCGAGACCTTCCGTGCGGGACGCGCCCGCCCCGATGCGTCCGCGGCCACTTGACACCCCGGACCCGGCGGTGGATCATTAATGGGTGGGTGCTCACTTTCTTAGGAGCCACCCCCGCTTCTGGAGGTGACCGGTGATGGACTACAGGCTGATCGACGCCGACGGGCACTACTACGAGCCCGACGACTGCTTCACGCGCCACATCGAGTCGCGCTTCACTGACGCCACCATCCACGTGCGGCGTGACGCCGACGGCCTGGGCCGGGTCT
>JADGOD010000260.1 GCA_017883125.1 Acidimicrobiales bacterium | reverse complement strand
GCACCGTCGAACACGTGACGGCCGCCGAAGCGGGCGGTACTCTTCAGGCCGTGGCCTCAAGGACCGGCAAGCAGCTCCTCCACGCCTCGCGCGATCTCTTCCGCCAAGAGCGACAGATGGCCCTGCTCCCGGTCATCGGCGGCATCGCCGCGCTCCTTGCCGGCGCGCTCGTCGGCGGCGACGACCCCCTGGTCATCCTCGGCGTCCTCGGATTCTTCGTGGCCATCGCCTTCGTCGGGACCGTGGGGATCTACATGCGGACGATCCTCTACCGATTCGCCACCGACCAGCCGATCCCCGAGCTGAACCTCGACCTCGCCACCACCTTCGCGCCGGCTCGTCGAGGACGTTGAGCGAACCGACCACCAGCCGATCCACCACCAGCCGAACTACGAAAGGCCCTCATGGCAGCCACCGACAAACGCCTCACCCGACTCGCCGCGCTCGTCGACCCCGCGAGAACCGCGGTGGTGACCAACGAGATGCAGCGCGGGATCATCGGCACCGACGTCCTGCTCCCGGTCCTGGCCGACGAGGTGGCCGCCCAGGGAACTATCCCGGCCGCCGCACGCGTGTGCGACGCCGCCCGTGCGGCGGGCGTCCGGGTGGTCCACGCCACCGTCGAGCAGCGCCCTGACGGCGCCGGGACGGCGGAGAACTGCGTGATCTTCGCCCTCGGGGCCAAGAAGCGACGGGAGCTCGGGCACGGGAGCCAGGACATCGGCTCCGAGGGCGCTCGACTCGTTCCCGAGCTCGGTCAGGACCCCCGCGACATCGTCGTCCCGCGCATGCACGGGATGACCCCGATGACCTCCACGTCCCTCGATCAGATCCTCCGCAACCTCGGGATCACGACCGTCGTGGTCATGGGGGTCTCGGTGAACCTCGGGATCTTCGGGCTCTGCCTCTCCGCCCTCGACCGTGGCTACCAGGTCGTCCTGGTGCGCGATGCGGTCGCCGGCGTGCCCAAGGCCTACGCCGACATGGTGATCGACAACAGCCTCTCGCTGATCACCACGCAGACCACCTCCGAGGAGCTGTGCGGCATCTGGGCCGCTCCGACCGAGGCCTGAGAGCGCGCGCCGCTCAGACGGCGCCGAACTCCACGGCGGCCCGCGTCGGGTCGCCACCCCATGCGGGGCACCAGGTCTTGAACGCACACCATCCGCAGAGCGGGCCCTTCTTGGCCTCCCACACGTCGTGGGTAGCCGACTGGACGATCTCGCCCCAGATCCGGGTCACCGTGGCCTCGGTCCTCGCCACCATCGCGTCGTCGACCTCGAGGCGCTGGATGGCCTTGGTCTTGTCGGCGCCCACGAAGATGAGCCGCAGCGAGTGAGGCACGATGCCCTCGGTCCGGAGCAGCAGCAGGGCGTAGATCTTCATGGCGAAGAACGCCTCGTCGAGGTAGCGGGGCGAGGGGACCTTGCCGGTCTTGTAGTCGCTGATCACCCAGCGCTCCTCCCCCGATGCGCTGGGGTAGCGATCGAGGCGGTCGATGAAGCCGTGGAGCGTGACGCCCCCCGCAGGCGCCTCGATCACCGATTCGAGGTGGAGCTCACGACCCACGGGATCGAAGTTCCACGGACGCTCGATCTCCGCGGTGAAGTAGTTCGACACCACACCGGCGACCCCGCCGAGGAGCGCGGCCTCCTCGGCGGAGCCCTCGGGGATGATCCGTCGGTGGGACTCGGCCGACTCGACGAGACGCAGCCGCCTCCCCTCGTCGGCCTCGAGGTCGTCGCTCCACAGCGCGTCGTCGTCGCGGATGATCGCCTCGGGGCTGCCCGTCTCCACCTCGTCCCGGTGGCGGAGCGGGTTGACCATGACCTCCCACGCCGGGGCGACGTAGGCCAGGGCGTTGGCCTCGGTGCGCTCGTCGCGCGCCAGGTCGAAGAGGCGCTCGAAGACCGTGTGAGCCACCGTCCCCTTCGCCGTGGCCGGCGTCGGGGGCGAGACCAGCTTCTCGATGGTCTTGAACGAGAAAAGCCTCGGGCACTGGATGAAGTCCTTGGCCCGAGACGGCGAGAGCCGGTTGGGCAGCGCCGTCGCGCTCGTCGAGGGATCCGTCACGGCCTGGACCCCGGAGAGGGGGAGGGATCTATCGAGCGCGGTGGATACATGGGCGATGGTCGTCTCTCTCGTCCGCCGGGATCGGAGGGATCGCCGGCCTGGGTCTCCCTCACGCTACCGAGGCGGTGTTCACTGCTGGTCGGGGCCCTCCAGGGGCCCGGGGAGCACCGATCCGCGGGACGCCAGCCAGACGGGCAGCGGAGGGGTCGGGACGGGGATCTCCTCCGCGCCGCGCTCGGCGAGGAACGCCGCCCATCCCTCGAGGTCGAAGAACGGGGATCCCTCGCCGGCGATGAAGCCGTAGAGCTTGCACCCCTCCGGCCCGGCCACCCACGGCCCGAAGGTGTCGCCCCACTCGAGCATGATGTGCGAGCCCGCCGTGCAGACGACGTTGGCGCACGAGATGGACCCCTCCAGGATGAAGATCGAGTGGTCGCCGGTGTGCCCGTGCCTGGGCGACATCGCCCCGGGATCCCACTCGTTGTAGAAGGCCACGAAGCGCGGGCTCAGCTCGATCCACTTCTCGCGGACCCTCGCCGTGGTCCCGTCGGCCAGCCTGAACCTCATCACGTCCATGAACGGCGTGTCGTCGAAGTGCTTGATCGACGGTCCACCCCTCACCTGCATCCCCCTTGTTGCTCGTCGTGGCTCTGCGCTCGCCAGCTCCCCGCCGGGCCACCCGAGGTGCCCGGCGGGGAGCTGAGCTCCGTCAGCGGCCCTATGCGCCCTTTGCTTTGAATCCCTCGATCGTCTTCTTGATGTCTTCGGTCGAGAACGACTCCTGCTCCGCCGCACAGGCGAACGGTGCGACCAGCTGGACGGCAGCCTGGATGTGGAGGTTGACCGCACGCTTGGTCTCCTCGATGGCCTGCTGGGGCTGGCTGGCGAGGCGGTGCGCCAGGGCGACGGACTCCTCCATCAGGTTGTCGTCGGCCACGGCCTTGGTGGCGAGCCCGATCTCGACGCACTCCGCCGAGGAGATCCGGTCTCCGGTGAGCAGGTAGTACTTGGCCTTCAAGATGCTCATCATGAGCGGCCAGGTCACGGCGCCCCCGTCACCGGCGACCAGGCCGATGCTCACGTGGGTGTCGGCCATCCACGCCGACTCGGCGATGAAGACCACGTCGCACCCGATCGCCACGCTGCAGCCGAGGCCGACCGCCGGGCCGTTCACCGCGGCGATCATGGGCTTGGGGCACTCGAGCATCGCGTTCTGGAGGCGCTGGGCGCCGCGCATCTGCTCGCGCCGGTGGTCGATGGACTCATAGGAGCGGATGAAGCCGGGGATGTTGCCTCCAGCGGAGAAGGCGCGGCCCTGGCCGGTCAGCACGATGGAGCGGACCGAGCGGTCGAGGGCCAGGTGGTTCCAGATCTCCTGCATGCCGACGTGCATCTCGTCGCTGAAGGCATTGAGCATGTCGGGGTTGTTCATGGTGACGATGGCCACCGGTCCATCACGCTCGATGATGAGCTCTGGGGTGTCCTGGTACGGCATGGGAGGTTGCTCCATTCAGTGATCTGCACGGGTCGGTCCTTCGAGGCCTCAGTATGGCCCAGAGCACCCTACCGAAACCATTACGGCGGATGCGTCGGTTCCTCTCCGCATCGAGGCGATGCCAGGACCAGAGCGGACAGACGTGCGTCGGCGGGCTCCTTGCGATCACGCTCTCTTCCCGTAGTGTGGGCAGATCCCGGACGCAGTGCGTCCCGGGCCCACCTGGGGGGCCAGATGTCCCGCCGAGGTGAGCGTTCTCGAGCGACACAGGGGACCCCTGCGTCAGGAAGGTGGCCGTGATGCGATTCATGCTGCAGTACCCCGAAGCCCAGGGGACCGAGGTCGACCTCCTCGACGCCGGGAGCGTCACCGACATCGCCGTGGCCGCCGAGCGCGCCGGCTGGGGCGGGCTCGCCTTCACCGAGCACCCCGCCCCCAGCCAGTCGTGGCTCAACACCGGTGGCCACCAGAGCATCGATCCCTTCGTCGGCCTGGCCGCTGCGGCCGCGGTCACCACCGAGCTCAAGCTGCTCACGTTCCTGACCGTCGTCCCGTACCGGAACCCGATGCTGCTGGCCAAGGCCGCGGCGACGCTGTCGATGATCTCTGAGAACCGCTTCATCATGGGAGCAGGTGCGGGCTACCTCAAGAGCGAGTTCTTCGCCCTCGGGGTCGACTTCGAGGAGCGCAACGCCCTCCTCGAGGAGTCCCTCGAGGTCTTGAAGCTCCACTGGAGCGGCGAGGCCTTCAGCTACGAGGGTCGGCACTTCAACGCCCGCAACGTCATCGCCCGTCCCGCCCCCAAGGGCGACATCCCGATCTGGATGGGCGGGAACTCCAACGCCGCGCTGCGGCGAGCGGCGAAGTACGCGTCCGGCTGGATGCCGATGACCGGCTCGGCCACGGTGGCCGCCACCGCCCGGACGACGCCGGTGGACTCGATCGAGGCCATCATCGAGCGCCTCGGGGTCCTGAAGGAGTACGCCGGCGACCGCTACGACTCGCTCGATCTGGTGATCGGCTACCACGCCGACGGCGTCGAGGAGTTCGACAAGGACGTCGAGCGCCACCGCGACGGGATCGGCCAGCTCGCCGAGCTCGGCGCCAAGTGGATCAACGTCGGCCCGCCATGGTCACCCGACCCGGGGCCGACCGAGTGGATCCAGCGCTTCGCCGAGACCTTCATCACCGCTTGAGGGGCGATTCGAGCTCGATGGCAGCTCGGGACCTTCGGCCCTAGTCGATCCCTTCTCGCAACCCTTACGATAAGGGTTGCGGCCAAGCGTGCGCGTGGTCGGCTGAGTCAAGGAGCCCCAGAGCGATGACCATTGCACCGGAGAAGCTGATCGTCAACGAGCGGCTCGGGTACGGCATCTCCGATGCCGACCAGCACTTCTACGAAGCACCCGACTCGATCACCAGGTACCTCGACCCGGCGTACCGCCACTCCTTCCGGTGGGTGGACGTCGACGGTCGCAAGATGCTGCTGCTCAACGACAAGCTCTTCAAGCTGATCCCGAACCCCACCTACGACCCGGTCGCCCCTCCAGGGTCGATGGTCGAGTACTTCAAGGGCCACAACCCCGAGGGCAAGAGCCTCAAGGAGCTCGTCGGCCCGCAGATCCACCTCGAGGAGTCCTTCCGCTACCGCGAGCCGCGCATGAAGGTCCTCGACGAGCAGGGCGTCGACCTGTGCATCATGCTCCCCACCCTGGCGCTCGGGCTCGAGGAGATGCTCTAGGAGGACCCGGGCGCCATGGTGGCCTGCGTGCGGGCGCTGAACCGCTGGACCCACGAGGAGTGGAGCTGGAACGTCGAGGACCGGGTGCTGGTCACCGGGGTGGTCTCGATGATCGACCCCGCCGGGGCCGAGGCGGAGCTCGAGACGCTGATCGCCCAGGGCTGCAAGGTCATCGGGATGCGCCCGGCTCCGGTCCGGACCCCTGCGGTCCGCCGGTCGCTCGGCGACCCGGTCTACGACCGGTTCTGGGCCCGTGCCGCCGAGGCCGGCGTCATCATCGGCATGCACGCCGCAGACACCCCCTACGGCAACTACCTCGAGGCCTGGGGGGAGTCGGGCACGTGGATCGGGCACAAGCCCTCGTCCCTGGCCGAGGTCATGGGCATCCACACCGAGCGCACCGTCTACGACACCATGGCGGCGATGATCTGCCACGGCGTCTTCGACCGCCACCCCGCGCTCAAGGTGGCCGTGCTCGAGCTCGGCGCCGGATGGGTCCCCCCGCTGATGCGTCGCCTCAAGATCGCCTACGGCAAGGCCCCGCAGACCTTCGGGTCCGAACCGGTCCAGTCGTTCATCAACCACGTCTGGGTCATGCCCTTCTACGAGGACGACCTCCTCGAGATCGTCCAGCACATCCCGATCGAGAACATCATCTACGGCTCGGACTGGCCGCACCCCGAGGGCTACGCGGATCCCGCGTCGTACATCGACGATCTGGCGATGTTCACCCCCGATCAGCAGCGCTTGATCATGAGGGAGAACCTGCGCACGCTCGCCCTCGGCTGAGCGCCCTCAGACCTCCAGCGGCGGCGAGAGGATCGAACGCCGCTCGAGACGCCGCCTATGGCTACGGCGAGAGAGCCCTCGCCCTCAGGGGAGCACGGGCGCTCTCGCCGGCGTCCGGTGGGTGGACGCGACGATGCCGGGTGATCGCTCACCCGGCATCGTCAGATTCTCGGCCTGAGGCGCTGCGCTCAGCGCATGCGGCGCCGGCGCACAGCCACCATCGGAGCTCCCACCCCGATGAGGAGCAGAGCGGCTCCAACGACCAGCTCACCGTTGAATCCGGTGGCCGCCAGGACCGCCGGGGCGGCCGGGGCGGCCACCGTCAGCGAGAGGGACACCGAGCTCTGAGCGGCGATGTCCGCCGTCGCCTGACCGGCACCCAGGACCGATGCGTCGAAGACGGGCACCGGGACCAGCCACTGTGCGGTCACCTTGTAGCTGGTGGCGGCCGACCCAGCGGTCGGCGTCCCGGTGATCGCCCCGGTGCGGGGGTCCATCGAGAGCCCTGCGGGAAGCGCCGGTGAGACCGACCACACCGCATGGGTGCCGGTCACCGGGGTGCTGGCACCGAAGGTGGCGCTCATCGCCGCGGAGTACGCCGTGCCGACCTTGGCGTCGATGAGGCTGGTCGCCGAGATGTCGATGTAGTTGATCGCGATGCTCGGGGCGTCGGTCGTCCAGGAGAACTGGGGCACGGCCAACGTGGCGGCCTGGTAGCCGAAGGACAGCCCTGCGCCGCCGCCGCCGCTCCCAGCACTCGACTGGCTTGCGCCGCCGCCGCCGCCCGATGCGCCACCACCGCCGCCGCCGCCGCCGTTGTTGGCGCTGGCGTTCCCGCCACCGGTGCCGCCGTGGCCGTCGCTGCCGGTGAAGGAGTTCCCGTCACCACCGTTGCTGACCCCGGTCCCGCCAGCACCACCGACGCTTGTGGTCGTCGCACCGAGGCCCCCCGAGTTGGGGTCCTCGCTCCCACCGACGCCGTCGCCGCCCGCTCCGGTGAACGAGTTGCACGCGGAGCCGCCGTCGGCCCCGGTGTCAGCACCCGCACCACCACCGCCGGCAGCGATGACACCGGGGAAGCCTGAGAGGCTGGAACTTACGTCAAACATCAGCGAGATGCCACCGCCACCGGCACCGGCGATGCTCGTGGATGTCCCACCGTCGCCACCGATCCCGTCTGGGCCGATGCCGGAGCCCCCGGCTCCTGGGGTCGGGGTCCCGGAGGAGCCACCGGCGGTGCCGACGGCACTGAAGATGTGATCGCCGGCGGTCACCGGGATGGACCCGGTCACCGCGCAGCCCAATCCGCCCGTGCCGCCGCCATCGGCAGATCCGCCGTGGGCGCCCACGGCGACCGTCTGGACCACCTCGACGCCAGCAGGGATGATGAAGTCCGTCGACGAGGTCGTCGCGGCTCCTGCGCCCTGGGCGGTCTCGAGGGCGAGCATGGCCCCGCCGCCGCCTGCGAAGGCGAGCGTCGCAGCGACCGTCATCTTGGCGCCGCGAGCGGCGCTCCTGCGTGGTCGTTGGGTAAAGGACATCTCGCCTCCGAGTCGTTCATGAGTAGAAAATCATTTCTACAGTCGTCAATCTTTCATGGATCGACCGGCTATGCAAGGGTTTATCCCCTCGATCAGGGACGACGCGGCGAGCGGTGGCCTCTGATCCGCCGTCGGGACATCCTCGCCTCGCCGCTCATCGATCGCCTCGCCGCCGAGACCCTCTCCTGGAAGGGAGGACCCGAGGTCTTTCGATCATCGAAGTTCCTCCGATACAGTGATGGCACCACAAAGAGAGGTATGCAGCTCGCCATGACCGAGTCGGTCGCCCTGATGAAGCCCATCGGCCCG
>JADGOD010000259.1 GCA_017883125.1 Acidimicrobiales bacterium | reverse complement strand
TGCGACCACCGCTTGTCGGCGATCCCGGCGCCGGCAAGGTGGACGACCGCATCGATCTGGCCGAGGGCGTTCAACGCCTCCATGTCCAGGTAGCCGGCTTTGGGATCCCAGCTGACCGTCGCAGTGCCGGCCCTGGTCGTTGACGGTCGGGTGAGAGCGACGGCGGTGTCGCCTCGGACGTGAAGGGCACGGGTCAGGGCCTGGCCGATGAGCCCTGTTGCTCCGGAGATCACCACCCTCACGCCGGGCCCCGCATCTCCTTGGTGCGGTCGAGACCCGCCCCCCTCAACATCGCAGCAAGGCCGTCGGGGTGCGAGAGGTGTGCGCCGTGGCCTGCGCCCTCGACGATCGCCTGACGAGCGACGGGGGCAGCGTCCGTGATCACGTCGGCGCTCGACCGGTAGCGCGGGTTATCGCTCTTGGACCCGATGCCGATGGTGACCGGAACGCTGAGTGTCGAGAGCTGCTCGGCCGTGAAGGGGATGATGGTGCGCACCATCGTGAGGTCGGCGACCAGTGCCGGCCCATCGGCTTGTCGCTCTACGCGCTGGGCTTCAGTGAGGCGCTCCCAGGCGGCATCGGAGGTCATGAGCCGGAAGAACGCCTCGGCTTCGGCCTCAGGGCCGCCGATGTTGGGTCGCCACCAATCGGGTCCGTCGTCGATCAGCCAGCGCATCGGCGACTCATAGGCGATGAGGGCGTTGATCGAACTCGGGGCGGCGAGGCCCCCCATGATGGCGATCACCCCTCCGAGGCTGTGGCCGAAGACGGTCACCGGACCGTCTCGATCGACCAGGGCGATCGTCTGGAGAAGGTCGTCGACGTGAGCCGGAAGGTCGGCCGATGCCCCGATGCCCCGCGAGCCCTGGTACCCGCGGCGGTCGTAGGCGATCACTCGGTAGTGCTCGAGGCGCCGGGCGACCCGGGTGAAGCTCTTGGCGCGGTCGAGCGTCCCGTGGATGCAGACGATCGTTCCTTCGGAGTCTCCGACGGCCGGCTTGTCGAAGAGAGCAAGTCCGGCGGGATGCTGCATCGAGGACGGCTCGAGAGTCGGTGTGCGAGAGGTCGAGGGACTCACGGAGGCCAACCTACCCGTCGCCCTCGGGCTCGCAGGCAGAACATGCGGTGCCGGTAGTGTGGGACCCATGGCAGACACGAGTGGTGAAGACACCACCGGTCTGGCGGCCGGTGAGGAACACGTGCAGAAGTCGGGATCATTCGGCCCGAATGCGTGGCTCGTCGACGACATGTACGACAAGTTCGTCGCCGATCCGTCATCAGTCTCGGAGAGCTGGCGGGAGTTCTTCGCTGACTACCGCAGCTCACCTGTCCCTGTTCCGACCTCTCAGGTAGCGGCCGCTCCCGCCCCCACGACGCCCGCGGTCGAGGGCCCTCCGGACGCTCGTCCTCTTCGGGGGTCGGCCGCTCGGATCGTGGAGAACATGGAGGCGAGCCTCGCCGTGCCGACGGCGACGTCGATCCGGACGATCCCCGCACGACTCCTCGAGGTCAATCGACAGCTCCTCAACGACCAGCTGGCCCGCACCACTGGGGCGAAGGTGAGCTTCACCCACCTGATCGGCTACGCCGTGGTCAAGGGCCTGATGGCCTTTCCGGCGATGAACGCGACCTTCGTCGAGAAGATCGATGCCAAGGGGACCCCGGGCGTCATCCGCCACGATCACGTGGGGCTCGGTCTCGCCGTCGACGTCGAGAAGTCAGATGGCACCAGGTCCTTGATGGTGCCGTGCATCAAGAACTCCGACACCCTCGACTTCCGCTCCTTCGTCACGGGCTACGAGGATCTCGTCCGCAAGGTCCACGGAGGAGGGACCTCCCCCGAGGACTTCGCCGGCACGACGGTCTCTCTGACCAACCCAGGGACCATCGGAACCATCCAGTCGGTGCCCCGACTGATGCCTGGCCAGGGAGTGATCGTCGGGGTCGGTGCGCTCGGGTACCCCGCCGGCTTCGAAGCAGCCGATCCTCGGGTCATGGCTGATCTGGGCCTGGGCAAGGTCGTGACGCTCACGTCGACCTATGACCACCGGATCATCCAAGGCGCGGAGTCAGGGATGTTCCTTCGCCACATCGCCCAGTGCCTCACCGGCGAGCACCGCTTCTACGACGAGGTGTTCTCGTCGATGGGGATTCCCTACGAGCCGTCACGCTGGCGGGCCGACCGCAACGCGGTCGAACCGCTCGAGGGACACGACGTCGAGACTCTGACCAAACAGGTCAAGGTCCACTCGCTCATCAACATGTACCGGGTGCGCGGCCACCTGAACGCCCATCTCGACCCGCTCGAGGTCGAGCCGCCCCTCTACCACTCTGAGCTCGATCCCCTGAGCTACGGACTCACCATCTGGGATCTTCCTCGGGACTTCGTCACCGACGGCCTCGCCGAGAAGGAGATCGCCTCCCTCGACGAGATCATCCACATCCTCCGGGACGCGTACTGCGGGACGATCGGCATCGAGTACATGCACATCCAGGATCCCGTCCAGAAGCGATGGATCCAGATGCAGGTCGAAGGCGTGGCCTTCACCTTGTCGGCAGAGGAGCAGAGGCACATCCTCGACCGACTCAACGCTGCCGAGGTCTTCGAGAGGTTCCTCCACACCCGCTACGTGGGTCAGAAGCGGTTTGGCCTCGAAGGAGCGGAGTCGACCGTCGTGCTCCTCGATGCCGTCCTTCAGGATGCGACGACCGCTGGCGTCCAAGAGGTCGTCATGGGCATGGCGCACCGTGGCCGACTGAACCTGCTCGCCAACATCGTCGGGAAGTCATATCGAGAGATCTTCTCCGAGTTCGAGGGGAACCTCGATCCCGAGAGCGTGCAGGGCTCCGGAGACGTCAAGTACCACAAGGGCGCCAGCGGGACCTTCGTGGGCTCCACCGGTGTGCCCATCCCGATCTCCATGGCGTCGAACCCGTCGCACCTCGAAGCGGTGAGCCCCGTCGTCGAGGGGATGGCTCGCGCCAAGCAGGACCGACTGGTGGCTCCGGTCACCGAGACCCAGGCTGACGCTGCTCTGGTGGGCGACTTCCCCGTCCTCCCGGTGCTCCTCCACGGTGACGCCGCCTTCGCCGGCCAGGGCGTCGTGGCCGAGACGCTCAACCTCTCTGAGCTCTCCGGCTATCGGACCGGTGGATCGATCCATGTTGTCATCAACAACCAAGTTGGCTTCACCACGGCTCCGGCGTCGGCTCGGTCGAGCTTCTATCCCACCGATGTGGCCAAGATGATCCAAGCGCCCATCTTCCACGTCAACGGCGACGATCCCGAGGCGTGTGTCCGCGTCGCTCGTCTCGCTCTCGCCTTCCGGGAGCGCTTCCACAGGGACGTCGTGATCGACCTGGTCTGCTACCGACGCCACGGCCACAACGAGGGAGACGACCCGAGCTACACCCAGCCGTTGATGTACCAGCGGATCGACGCGAAGCGGTCTGTCCGCAAGCTCTACACCGAGACCCTCGTTCGACGTGGTGACATCACCCTCGACGAGGCAGAGCAGGCGCTCGACGACTTCAACGCCAGGCTCCAGGCGGCCCTCGACGAGGTGCGCCTGACCGAGGCGCCCACCCTCGAAGTGCCACCTGTCTTCGACGTCCCCACGGATCTCCCGGCCCCTGAGACCGGTATCCCGATGGCGGAGATCGAGCGGTTGGCCTCGGTGACGACCTCTGCGCCCGAGGGCTTCACGTTGCATCCGAAGCTGATCCGCCAGTTCGGCCAGCGCGCTGCGATGCTCGAGGCCGGTCAGGTTGACTGGGCGCTGGGAGAGGCGTTGGCGATCGGCTCGCTCCTCGAGGAGGGGACCTCGGTTCGGTTGACCGGCCAGGACACCCGTCGCGGGACCTTCAGCCACCGCCACGCGGTGCTGGTGGACTACGCGAACGCCGAGGAGTTCGTACCACTTGCCCACTCGAGCTCCGGAACGTCCAACTTCACCGTCCTCGACTCGCTCCTGAGCGAGTACGCCGCCGTGGGATTCGAGTACGGCTACTCGGTGGAGGCCCCCGA
>JADGOD010000258.1 GCA_017883125.1 Acidimicrobiales bacterium | reverse complement strand
TTCACGCTCCTCGTCGCCGCTGCCATCGCCGCCGTCGTCGCCGCTCGGCTCCGCAGCCTCCCCATCGCCGTCGGGGTCGGCCTGGCGATGGGCGTGGCAACGGCGCTCATCCAGTACCTGCTCCCCCCCTCGAGCACTTGGACCACCGAGATCGTCGACGCCGTGCCGTTCATGTTCATCGCCGTGTTCGTCGCCTACCACCTGCTCCGCCACCGCGACCTCTCCGAATCCCAGAAGGTCGGCGGCGCGCTCGACAGCGCCATCACGCCTCAGGGAGAGAGCCAGCTGGCCGGCGCCACCGGCGACCTCGAGGGCGGCTCGCTCGGGTTCATCGCCCGCTACGGCGGCCCCCTGATCCTGATCGCCGTCGCCGCGATCCTGCCGCTGGTCGTCCAGGGGCTCTGGGTCAACCTGATGGACCAGGCCTTCGCCTACGCCATCATCTTCCTGTCCTTCACCCTCGTCACCGGAGAGGGCGGGATGATCTGGCTCTGCGAGATCACCTTCGCCGGGATCGGCGGCCTCACCGCGGTCCAGCTGGCCACCACCCATCACTGGCCCGTCCTGCTGGCGATCCTGGCTGGGGGTCTCGTGACCCTGCCGATCGGTCTCCTCGTCGGCTTCCTCACGATCCGCCTTGGCGGCCTCTACGTCGCCCTCATTACGCTGACCTTCGGCCTCCTCGTCGAGAACCTCGTGTTCACGTGGCCGATGTTCACCAACGGCGCCCTGGGGGTGAACATGGACCGACCCCAGTTCGCCAGCTCCGATCTCGCCTTCGCCTACGTCTGCCTGGCGGCCTTCGGCATCGTGGCGGTCTTCGTCATGAACCTCCGGCGCTCGACGACCGGCCTGGCGATGAGCGCGGTGCGCTGGAGCGAGCCGGGCTCGAGGACGCTCGGGATCAGCGTGGTGCAGATGAAGATCATCGTCGCCGGCCTCGCCGCGATGGTGGCGGGCATCGGAGGGGGATTCTTGGTCACCGCCCAGACGACCGCCCAGCCGGGGAGCTTCTCGACCTTCTTAGGTGTGGTCTGGCTGGCCGTGCTCGTCACGGTAGGCGTCCGCTCCAACGCCGCAGCGCTGGTCGCAGGGATCCTGTTCGCGCTCATGCCCGCCATCGTGCTGGCCTACCTCCCGAGCTGGACCGCTTCGATCCCGGTCCTGCTCTTCGGTCTCGGTGCGATCGGCGTGGCGAAGTTCCCCAACGGCACGCTGGCGCAGAACGGGGAGATCTTCCGACGCTGGTTGCTCCGCCGAGCTCAACGACGAGATGAGGGCGGCGCACCCCCTGGCGTGGCGACCACATCAGAGGGGAACCTCTCAGGGCCGATCCCGCCCCGCTCGGTCGAGGGGGTCTCATCGTGAGCACCCCGACAAGCACCCCGGCACCCCAGCCCATCGCCACGTTGGGCGGAGCCTCCTCAGGTCCCGTTCTCAGCGCCCACGGCATCACCAAGCGGTTCGGTGGCTTGGTGGCGCTCAACAACGTCAGCCTGGAGGTGCCGCCGAGATCGATCGTGGGCCTGGTCGGACCGAACGGCGCCGGAAAGTCCACGCTCTTCGCGGTCTTGTCGGGGCTCTTGCGGCCCGACGCCGGGAGCGTGCGGCTCGGCGACGACGACGTCACGACCCAGAGCCCCCAGTCGCGCGCGCGACGAGGGCTTGCCCGGACCTTCCAGCAGCCGGAGCTCTTCTTGAGCCTCAACGTGCGAGAGCACCTCGTCCTCGGCCACCGGATGCGGTTCGAGCGCCGACGGCTCTGGAAGGACATGTTCGACGCCGGAGCACTGCTGCGCAGCGACGCGTTCGAGGACGAGCACGTCGACGGACTGCTCGAGCAGCTCGGCCTGACCCGCCTGGCGTCGAGGTCGGTTGCAGGCCTCCCCCTCGGGACCAGCCGCCTGGTCGAGGTCGGAAGAGCGCTCGCTACCGCTCCCTCGGTGCTCCTCCTCGACGAGCCGCTCTCAGGGCTCGACGTCCATGAGTCCGAGCAGCTTGCCGGCGTCCTCGCTGGGGTGGTCCGTGAGAGCGAGCAGCCGGTCTCGCTCCTCATGGTCGAGCACGACGTGGCCACCGTCCTCGCCCTCTCAGACCAGATCTACGTCCTCGATTTCGGAGAGGTGATCGCCTCGGGCACGCCCGATGAGATCCGGCGCAGCGATGCCGTCCGCGCTGCCTACCTCGGAGGTGACGATACGGTTCCCGAGGCAGATCTCCAGATCGAGATCGACGCAGAGATCGACGCAGAGGAGCGCTCATGACCGAACCGCTGCTGCGAGTCGAGAACCTCGACGTCGCCTATGGACGATCCCAGGCGCTGTTCGGCGTCTCGCTCGAGGTCATGCCGGGATCGATGATGGCCGTCCTCGGAGCGAACGGTGCCGGCAAGAGCACCTTGGCGAGGGCCATCTCAGGCCTCGTGCCGGCGTCCTCTGGGACGGTGTGCTTCGACGGCCAACCGATCAACGGCCTCCCGGCCTACAAGATCAGGCGGCTCGGTCTGACCTACATCCCCGAGGGCAGGGGGATCTTCCCTGGGCTGACCGTGAACGAGAACCTCCGCATGGCGGTCGGCCAAGAGCCCAGGGGCGAGCGGACGGCGGCCATCGAGCGGGCCATCGACATGTTCCCCGTGCTCGGAGAGCGTCGCTCCCAGCGGGCCGGGAGCCTGTCGGGCGGCGAGCAGCAGATGCTGGCCCTGGCCAGGGCGCTGGCCGTCCCGCCCCGCCTGATCATCGCCGACGAGATGTCGCTCGGGCTGGCCCCGATCGTCGCCGAGGCGGTCTTCCAGAGCCTCGACGAGGCTCGTCGGAGCGGGATCACCATCCTGCTCATCGAGCAGTTCGTGAACAGGGCGCTCGCCCTTGCCGACCACTGCGCGATCCTCACCCGCGGCGAGGTGGGTTGGACCGGTCCCGCCGCCGACGCGCAGGACGAGGTCCTCGAGCGCTACCTCGGCGCCGCCGACAGTTCCGTCGGCGAGGAGACCACGTCCTGAGCCAGGAGACGACGACAGCGCCCTGGTGCCTCGCTGCTGAGTTCGAGCAACTCGCCGTATCGACGTCCTGCTACCGTTAAATGTCGGCGGGGGGACTGTCGTCAGTCCGTGAAAGTCAACGGTTCGATCAGGGGTGTGCAGGGAAAGCACGTGACGGTGCCGGCGGAGCGGGAGCTCGGCACCATTGGGGGGGAACAGCCATGGCTGAGAAGCTTGTCGTCGATTTCGACCACCACTCCAAGGAGTACCGCGAGCGCGGCATGGAGATCGCCGCCGAGGTCCGGGAGAAGTGCCCGGTCGCCTGGAGCGAGAACCACGGTGGCTACTGGTTCGTGACCGGTCTCGACGAGGTCAGCGCCTTCTACAAGCGCCCCGACATCTTCTCCGCCTACCGGGAGCTCGGCAATCCGGACTCGGTCTACAAGGGCATCAGCATTCCCTTCGTCAACGCTGAATACGGCGGCGGCTTCCTCGAGATGGACCCGCCGGACCAGCTCGCCTACCGCCG
>JADGOD010000257.1 GCA_017883125.1 Acidimicrobiales bacterium | reverse complement strand
TGGTCTAGGTTTCCCCGAACTCCATTTCAGGCGAGGCTGATGATCTAGCTATTGATCTCACGGCCGGCCGGAGTAGATTGTCGGACGTGCTCTCGAGGTATTCGTATCGACAGGCCTACGTCAGCGCCTGTCGGACTCTGGTCAACTCGAAGATGGCGACGGGCCCCTCCCCCAAGATCAGCCCCGAGACGTCGGTCTTCGGATTCCGGGTCGGTGACGTGATCCGGTCGGGCGAGCAACACCCACCACCTCCCGGCGGGGCCTCCTTCGCTGAGGTCGAGCTGGAGCATGCAGAGCGGTGACATCGGAAGATCGGAGCACGACGTCCGGGCAGTCGGTGGCCGCGCTGCGCGGACCGGCGGTGGCTGGAACAGGTCGGCGACTCGGGTTGGTCGCGCTCGGCGTCTTCATGGTCGGCTTCGCCGTCGTGATCGTCGTGGGCTTCCTCACCGCCGCCGGGGACAACGCCCGGATCACGCGCATGAAGACCCACGGGATCCCCGTCTCGATCACGGTGTCCGACTGCATCGGCAACCTCGGCGGGAGCGGGAGCAGCGCTGCCGGCTACACCTGCCGAGGCACCTACGCGATCGACACACAACCGTACGAAGAGGTGATCGGTGGGCTCTCGTCGTTCTCCTCCCCAGGAACCACCGTCAAGGGAGTAGCCGACCCGTCTCGACCAAGCACGGTCGTGCTCTCGGAGACGCTGGCACGCTCCCGAACCTCGGCGAATGCGTTCGTGGTCCTCGGGCTCCTCGCGATCGTCTTCCTCGCCCTCCTCCTGGTGATCCTCCGTCGATCGCGACGCCAGTCAACGCATCGCCCCGAGAGCCCCCAGCACCTCTGAGGAGCGTTGAGGGCCAGAAGAGGGACTGACGTGGTTGGCACAGGAGGCGAGCTCCTCGGGAGACTGCCAGTTCAGCGCCGAGCTGCCGTCAACGACGTCTATTGAGGGGCGGATCGGCCCGGTTGGGACGATCCCGGCGTGGAGTGATCCGGGGATGACCGAGATCCGGGATCAGAACGAGAGTGAGCAGTATCCGCCGGTTGCGTTCACCCAGTTGCGCTGGATGAGGAACTGGGTGCCGCCGAGCGTCATGTTGTAGTGCGATCCGTTCGCTGCCGTCGCGGTCGCTCCGAAGGTCCACGCGCACTTGTCGGCGTTCTCCATGCCCCTCGTGTCGTACCAGGCGTTGAGGTCGGGGTCCGTGGCGGTCTCCTCGAGCTCGTGGGCCACCACGCTGGCCATGGCGTCGGCGCCGACGTTCCCGTTCGGGCTCGAGGTGGTCTGCATCGAGCAGGCGCCGTTGGTCCCCGGGTTGCCCACGAAGGAGTACTTGACGTCGGTCCCCGAGATCGACCCATGGGTGTGCCACCCGCAGTAGCTGGTCAGGAACCCGCTCTTGGTCACGTCTTGGGAGGTCAGCACGAAGTAGAGGCCGTTGGCATCCCGGGGGAGCGAGTTGGTGGTGATCGCGCTGGTGACGATCGCGTTGATCTGGTTGTCAGAGAGGTTGACCGCACCCTGGGAGTAGGCGTCGGTGGTCTGGCCGGCGAGGGTGACCGAGTTCGGGACCTTCCGGTTCGATGAGTCGGAGTAGGTCGTGTTGATGTTGAAGTAGGCCGATCCGCTCAGCCCCGAGATCAGGGTGGGCAGGATCGTCGTGGCGGTGTTCCCCGACCAGCTCCCGTACCAGATGATGTAGACGTTGGTACCGCTGTTCATCACCGCACCGCCGTGGTACGAGATGCCGTTGGTGGTCTTGGTCGTCCTTGTGTTCGCGGGAAAGGGGATGCCTCCACCGCTGCGACCCCGGATCGAGTCGTGGACGATTGCATGAGCAGCTCCCGGGCTGGCCACCTCGGGGCCTGCGCCGGATGCGGCGAGGGGAGACAGCAGCACCCCGACGACGAGCGCTGTTGGAGCGGCGCACCGGATCAACGGCCAAAGAACTTTCATGGACGACTCCCTGAGATCGGGCTCTAAGCGGAGGCCCTCTCGAGCACACCTCTTCTTGACACAGTTCAAAGCCTACGCTCCGATCGAAGAGACGTCTACCCGGGACGCCCGGGCAACTCACCATTCACGGCATTGGGTCGCAGCCCGGAATGGATCTCATCGCCCGTTGCCCGGATCAGGCGAAGTGGTGGGAGGCTTTGGGAGTGGAAGCCATGGTCGATGACCTTTTGAACGCAGCTCGCCGTGGCTGAGCAGCAACCGGTCCGCTCGCTGCGCGTGGCGAGGCTCCTCGGCGTCGACGTCCGCATCCACTGGACCTTCCTCTTCCTCCTCGCCCTGGTGGTGGCGATCGATCAGTCCTCCGGCATCCACGCTGTGGTCCTCGGGCTGATCTGGATCGTGGTCATCTTCGGCTCGGTCCTCCTCCACGAGCTGGCCCACTGTGTGGTGGCCCAGCGCGACGGCGTCGTGGTCGACGACATCCTCCTGGTCCCCATCGGGGGGATCTCCCAGATGAGATCCATCCCGACCGATCCCCGCGAGGAGCTCGCCATCGCCATCGCCGGTCCGCTGACCAGCCTCGCCCTGGCCGTCATCTTCGCCGTCCTCACGGTGCTGTCCGGTGCGAAGATCTGGCCGCCGACGTTGCTGGCCGGACCCTGGCTGGCCCGCATCGCCTGGTTCAACCTGGTGATCGGCGTCTTCAACCTCCTGCCCGCCCTCCCGATGGACGGAGGTCGCGTGCTGCGGGCCGCGCTGTCGATGAAGGAGGACCGGCGCACCGCCACGGTCCAGGCGGCGAAGGTCGCTCGTGGTATCGCCGTGGTGATGATCGCCGTCGGTCTCGCCTACGACATCTGGCTGACTTTCATTGGGGCGTTCGTCCTCCTCGCCGCCGGCGCCGAGGAGCGGAGCACCGAAGACGAGGGAACCGGCCCTGCGCCCAAGGATCCGCCGAAGTCATGATGGCATCCTGATACCCCAAGGGGTATGATGGACCTAGCGAGCCAAGGAGGACCATCATGAGGAACGAAGGACCGATCGACAGGATTCTCCGGGGTGTCGTCGCCGTGGCGGCGGTGGTGCTCGCGCTGGTCGTGGGCGCTGGCTCCGGTTGGGGCATCGTGCTGTGGATCATCGCCGCGATCTTGGGTGTCACCGCTCTGATCGGGATGTGCCCGATCTACCAGGTGCTCGGGATATCAACCGACGCTGGCCACCAGCACTGAGCGCAACCTCGGCAGCGATGTCGATGAGGAGAACATGATGGAACTTCCCGAAGAGGTGACCGACGACCTTCGTCGTCGCCTGCGACGAGTCGAAGGCCAGGTCCGAGGCATCGAGGCGATGCTGGCGGAGGGTAGGGAGTGTCGCGATATCGTCACCCAGCTCAGCGCGGCGACCAAGGCGCTCGAGCAGGTGGGGTTCCGGATGATCGCCAGCGGGCTCGCCTACTGCCTCGAGAACCCCGAGAAGGCTGAGGCCTCCGGGTACCCGCTCGACGAGGTCCAGCGGCTCTTCACCAAGCTGGCCTGAGAGACCCGGCAAGGAGGCGTCGAACTCCTGCTTGCCAGGGGCGCCGGCGTGATGGTCAGAGGGCTACGCGGGGCTCCTGAATGTGATCATCGCCGCCGTCCAGCCGGCGAGGGCGTCCAGCATGAGGTCCGATGCCGAACTGAGGCCCTCTGCGCCGGTGAAGACCCCGTCGTCGTCGAGGTGCGTCTGGAAGAACGGGATGTTGATTGACTCGCCGATCGGCATCATCTTGAGCGCCGACACGGTCGGCTTGAGCGCCTGGACGGCCCGGGTCCCGGCCGCGACCCCGCCATAGGAGACGAAGGCGACCGGCTTGTAGGCCCACTCGTGGTGCAGGTAGTCGATGGCGTTCTTGATCGCGGCGGTGAAGGAGTGGTTGTACTCGGGCATCACGATGACGAAGGCGTCCGCCCGAGCGACGACCTCGGACCACGCCTTGGTGTGGTCGTGGACGTACTCATGGCGCATCGGGTGGTTGGGCTCGTCGAAGAGGGGGAGGTCGACCTCCTTGAGGTCGACGACCTCGACCTCGAAGCCACCGTGAGCCCGGGCGATCTCGGTGAACCAGGCAGCGATCGACGGCCCGGCCCGACCGGGACGGGTGCTGGCGATGACGATCTGAAGGAGGGGGAGCTCAGCCATGTCGGCTCACATTCGTTGCAGGGAGCCCTCAAGCCTAGGGTCGATGCCCATCGCAACGAGCGGTGCGTCGACCGCTCGATGGTCCTATGCGTCGTCGTCGTCGTCGTCGTAGTCGTCGTCGTCGTCGTCGAGCGCGCGCAGCGGCGTGCCGACCGGGGGGGCGGGCGCGGCGCGCTCGGAGGCAGCCACCTCTCGAGCCAGGAACGAGCCCAGCTCGCCGATCGTGCTCATGAGCGGGGCGGGGAAGACGACGGTGGAGTTCTTGTCCACCGCGATCTCCACCAGGCTCTGGAGGTTCCGCAGCTGGAGGGCGATCGGGTGGGCCATCATGACGTCAGAGGCCTCACCCAAGGCCGCCGCAGCGAGCGACTCGCCCTCGGCGTTGATGATCTTGGCCCTCTTCTCGCGCTCGGCCTCGGCCTCACGGGCCATGGCTCGCTTCATCGATTCGGGGAGCTGGATGTCCTTGAGCTCGACGAGGGTGACCTCGACACCCCACTCCACAGTCGTCCGCTCGAGGATCTCGCGGATGTCCACGTTCAGCCGATCGGTCTCCGAGAGGGTCTCGTCCAGGGAGTGCCGGCCGACGACCTTGCGCAAGGTGGTCTGGGCGATCTGGTTGATGGCCGCACTCACGTTCTCGATGGCCACGATCGACTGCACCGCATCGACGACCCTGTAGTACGCCACGGCGGCGATGTCGACGCTGACGTTGTCCTTGGTGATGATGCCCTGGGACTGGATGGGCATCGTGACGATCCGCAGCGAGATCCTCCGGAGGTTGTCGATGACGGGGATGATGACACGCAGGCCTGGCTCACGGGTGCCGATGATCCGACCCAGCCGGAACAGCACACCCTTCTCGTACTGCTTGACGATCCGCAGCGCGAGGACCGCCCAGAGGGCGACAAGAACTACAGCGATGATCACTCCCCACACAACTCCCATGAAATCCACTTTGAACGCGCGGGGTGCCGAATGCAAGGGCCGTAGGTCACTTCTTCGCTTCCCCGCTAGGGTCGACTCAGGGACCGGGGTGGCTCCCTCGGCGCCCTCGCCGAATGTGGCCCCGGAGGAGGGTCGGGTGAGGGCGATGGGCGACGTTGCGATCTTCGACAGCCGCCACGACGCGGTCGGAGGCCTCCCGGTCCGCCGGGCGCTCCCGCGTGCGGCCCACCGGACGGTGGGGGCGTGGTGCTTCGCCGATCACATGGGCCCGGTGCCGTGGAGACCGGGGATGATGCGGATCGGACCCCATCCGCACTGCGGGCTGCAGACCGTCACCTGGCTGATCGGGGGCGAGGCCCTCCACTGCGACAGCCTCGGCTCCGAGCAGATCCTGCGGCCCGGCTCGCTCAACCTGATGACGGCCGGAGGGGGGGTGTCGCACTCGGAGGAGTCCTCGTCCACCGACACCGGCGCCTTCCACGGGATCCAGCTGTGGGTGGCGCAGCCCGAGGCGACCCGCCACGGCCCCGCGGCCTTCGAGCACCATCAGGTTCTCCCGAAGGTCGAGCTCGACGGCGGCGGCGCCACGGTGCTCATCGGGGATCTCGCGGGACACGTCTCCCCGGCCCGGCGGGACACCGATCACTCCGGGGTCGAGCTCAACCTCCGCACCGGTGTGACGACGGTCCCGTGTCGCGAGAGCTACGAGCACGCACTGGTCGTCCTGGACGGATCGATCCGCGTCGGATCGATGGTGATCGAACCGGGGAAGCTCGCCTATCGGGGACCGGGCCACGATCAGCTGGTCATCGAGGCCGACGGCCCCGCCGTCGTGATGATGCTCGGAGGGGTCCCCTTCGGCGAGACCATCACGATGTGGTGGAACTTCGTGGCCCGCACCGCGGACGAGATCGCCTCGGCCCGCCACTCGTGGGAGACCGACGACGGCCGGTTCGGGACCCTTCCCTCACACCTCGACCGCTACGACGCACCGCCCCTTCGCTGAGCGCCGTCCAGCGAGAGGGGCGACCCTTCGAGTGGGCCCCGCTCCCGGAGGTGAACCGCTCAGATCACTTCGGCTGCATCCGGATGCCGGCGTCCAGGCGGATCGACTCGGCGTTCATGTAGCTGTTGGCCAGGAGCTCGACCGCCAGGGTGGCGAACTCCTCGCCGCGGCCGAGCCGCTTGGGGAAGAGCACGTCGACGGCGAGCTTCTTCTTGAACTCCTCGGCGGCCTCGCCCTTGCCGTAGATGGGGGTGTCGATGAGCCCGGGGAGGATGCAGTTGGCGCGCACCCCGATGGCCGAGAGGTCACGGGCCAGCGGCAGGGTGAGGCCGACGACGCCGCCCTTCGAAGAGGAGTAGGCGACCTGTCCGATCTGGCCGTCCTCGGCGGCGACCGAGGCGGTGTTGACGATCGCACCGCGGCAGCTGTCCTCGTCGGGGGTGTTGTGGCTCATCGCCGTGGCGGCGAGACGGCAGACGTTGAAGGTGCCGATCAGGTTGATCTCGATCACCTTGCGGTAGATGTCCAGGTCGTGGGCGCTCGAGTACTCGCCGTCCTTGCCGACCGTCCGGGTGGCCCAGCCGATCCCGGCGCAGTTCACCACGCTCCACAGCGGCGCCTTGGCGGTCCCCGCCTCGATGGCGGCGATGACCTGCTCGGGGTTGGTGACGTCGGTGTTGGCGAAGACGCCACCGATCTCGGTGGCCAGGGCCTCGCCGGCCTCTGCGTTGAGGTCA
>JADGOD010000256.1 GCA_017883125.1 Acidimicrobiales bacterium | reverse complement strand
GTCGTAGAGAGTCCAGGTCCTGCGATTTGGAGATGATGCACGGATGATGCACGACGGGAAATCGTGGTATCACCGATTCAAAGAATTAGTACCGCTGACCTGGCACTTTAATGGTCGGGCTGCCCGGATTTGAACCGGGGACCTCTGCGTCCCGAACGCAGCGCGCTAACCAAACTGCGCCACAGCCCGTCAGCCGAGCTCCCTGACGGAAGGACAGCCTCAGGGTGAGAACCCTACCAAAGACCTTCGGAGCGCCGATCCGTCACCGCGAGGCGTGCTTGGCGGCGCCGGTGGCGCCCGCCTCGGGGCGCCGGATGAGGACCTCGGAGATCCGGCGCTTGTCCATGGCGTGGATGCGAAGGAGCCACCCGTGGGCGTCGAGCTCCTCGCCTTCGGCCGGGATGTACCCCAGCCCGTCGAAGATGTACCCGCCGAGGGTCACGTACTCCCCCTCGGGCAGGACGAGCCCCAGGGACTCGGCCAGGTCGTCGAGGGTGATCTGGCCGTCGACCAGCCAGCGCGAGGCGTCGACCCGGACGACCTCGGGCTCCTCTTCGCCGGCCAGCTCATCGGTCAGATCCCCGACGAGGGGCTCGAGGAGGTCCTTGAGCGAGAGGATGCCGGCCACGCCGCCGTGCTCGTCGACCACGAGCGCCACGCTCCGGCGCTGGGCCCGCATCTCACCGAGCGCCTCGAGGACGTCCATCGACTCAGGCAGCAGCAGCGGAGGCCGGACGCGCTTGGAGATCTCGAGCGAGCTCAGCGAGGCACCCGGCTCCAAGAGGTCGCCCTTGCCGGCTCGGAAGAGGTCCTTGACGAAGAGGAGGCCGACGATGTCGTCGAGGTCGTCGAGGACCACGGGGTAGCAGCTGTGCCCGGATTCGCGCACGGCCCGGGCCACGTCGGAGGCCGAGACCGGGGTGGTGAGCATCTCGACGTCGAGCCGCGGGGTCATGACCTCGCGGATCTGGATCTCGCTCAGCGCCGAGAGGTTCTCGGCGATCTTGCGGCTCTCCTCGTCGGGCTGGACCGCCTCTTCACGGTGGCGGAGACGTCGACGTCGGTGCCTCTGGGGTTCGTCGGGGTGCGGTCCCTCGTCAGCCACGAACGATGCGCTCAGGCGTCGGATTCGCCGACCAGCACGGGAACCGGCTGGTAGGAGAGATCCTCGTAGCGGTCACCGTCGAGCATGGCCCGGGCGGCCCGGCGGATCCGGATGGGGTCGAGCGGCTTGACCAGCCAGCCCTCCGCCCCGGATCGCTTGGCCTGGAACACGTCAGGTCGACGATCCAGCAGCATGAGGAACGGCACAGGATCGATCTGGTCGTAGGAGGCCTCGAGGCGGAGCTCGAGGCAGACGGCGATGGCTCCCATCGCCCCCATCTGGATGTCGGCGATCACCAGGTCCACCGCACCGGCCTTGACCAGCTCGATGGCCTCTGGCCCCGAGGAGGCTTCGAGGATCTCGATCTCAGGGCTCTCGAGGACGCTGGAGATCTCGCGGCGGATGGCGGCGGTGTCTGATGCGACGACGATCGTGTGCACGAGATCCAATCTACCCGCTCGGCGGCGTGGCTCAATGAGGAGCGCCGTTCGGTCAGCTCTTCAACTGCCTCCCGAGCCGACCGAGGCCCTCGAGGTCGTGGAGGTCCTCGCCGGTGAGCGGGATCTGGGCCACCGGAGCGGGGGCGACCGCGGCGATGAGCCCGTCGAGGGAGCGGCGCTCGGCGTCAGCGACGCCCTCGAGCTCGGCCAGGTTCCTCGCCAGCGCCCCGAGCGCGCCCGGGGCCTCGAGGATCCCGGCGGGGACCGGGGAGTTCCAGAACGTGGGGTGGATCCGGTTCACCACCACCCCGGCGGTCTTCACCCCGGTCTCGCTCAGCTTGTCGGCGAAGAAGCGGGCCTCGGCGATGGCGTCGTCGCGCGGCGAGGTGATGAGGAGGAAGGCGGTGCCCGGAGCCCGGAGCCGATCGTGGACCGCACCGGCACGGGCGGCGAACCCCGCCTCCATGCCGGCGAAGGCCTGGAAGAAGGTCACCGCATCGGCGACGAGCTCGGCGCCGGCCACCGAGCCGATGGTCGAGAGCAGCGCCCTGGTGGCGAAGGAGACGGCCCGCAGGTAGGCGCGGGCTGGGGCCAGCAGGGCCCGGAAGATCCGGTTCTCGAGGAACGACGTGAGCCGACGGGGGGCGTCGAGGAGGTCGAGGGCGTTGCGGGTCGGAGGGGTGTCGACGACCACGACGTCGTAGGCGCCCGACTCGGTGAGCTCGTAGAGCTTCTCCATCGCCATGTACTCCTGGGTCCCGCTCAGGGCCGTCGCCAGGCTCTTGTAGAGCCGGTTGGCCTTGATGGCCTCGGACTGGGTCTCGGAGCTGGCGTAGCGGTCGATCAACGAGTCGAAGGTCCCCTCGGCGTCGAGCATCAGCGCATCGAGCGAGCCGTGGCTGACGCCCGGGACCGGGGTGGGCTCGTTCGCCGCCTGCTCGATGCCGAGCGCGTCGGCGAGGCGTCGGGCCGGATCGACGGTGAGCACGCAGACGCGCTTGTTCTCCTCGGCGAGGAGCAGGGCCAAGGTGGCCGCCACGGTGGTCTTGCCCACCCCACCCGGACCGCAGCAGACGATGACGTCCGCCGACTCGAGCGTGGCGAGGAACGGGGTGGCGGCCGTCACGAGGTGCCCTCCAGGGAGTCGAGGCCCTCGAGGACGGCATCGGCAAGGCGGCCGATCTCGAGGGGTCCGAGACAGGACGAGGCCAGTCGGGGCAGCTCGATCACGTCGAGGGGCAGCTCGGCGCGCAGGCGGTTCAGCTGCTCGGTGCAGACCGCGGCGCGACGGTTCGAGAAGGCCGCCGCGGCGTCGAGCGCGTCGGCGAGATCGTCATCGATGCTCACCTGGGCGGTGACCGAGGCGGCCCGGGCGCGCAGCGCCAGGTCGACCTCGAGGAGATCGACCTGGTTGGCGAAGACGGGCCCGAGCGCCACCCCGGCGCGGTCCTCGACCAGGAACGCCGCTTCGATCGCCTCGGTGACCGGGAGTTCCTCGGGGATCGTCACGATCACGACCTGGCATCGGGCCGGGTCGCTGAGCAGTTGAACGACCTCGTCGGCCTGGCGGCGCACCGGCCCAGCCCGGGCCACGCCGGCGACACCGGCGGCCGAGGTGAGCAGCGTGACGGCGTGCCCCGTGGCCGGGGCGTCCACCAGGATGATGTCGGCGTCCGACTCGTTCGCTATCTGCTTGACCTTGCCGAGGACGAGGACCTCACGGATCCCCGGGATGGCACCGGAGACCACGTCGAGGGCGCCGGAGCGCATCAGGCGGTGCGACAGCCTCCCCATGGCGTGGTCGCCGAGGTACTCGACGAGGGCGTCATCGGGGGTGACCAGCCGGGCGTCGACGGACCCGCCGGAGGGGTCGTCGTAGAGGCGGCTCGCCCCGTAGGCGATGTCCTGCTCTGCCCCGAAAGCCTGGGCGATCTCGGCGCGGCCCTCGAGCTCGATGATCAGGGCCGAGAGCCCCGAGGCGGCGCACGCACGGGCGATGGCGCAGGTCACCGCCGTCTTGCCCACGCCGCCTTTGCCGATGAGGATCTTGACCCTCGACGAGTGAGCGAAATCCGCGGGCTTCATGACCGCGCCGAGGCTACCGGGGACCGGCCGGCCGGGGGGCGTCTTCGGTATCTATCCAGGTCAGAGGTCTTGTCGGCCGGTGATTGGCCGAGTACCGTATGAAAGACGACAACCGTCGGACCACTGGGGGGTGGCACATGTTTGATTTGGTGGATGACTGGCAGCGCCTGGCGGCTTGCAAGGGGCCGTACGCAGAGCTGTTCTTCCCGCCGAGCACGCCGGAGCGCAAAGACGACAAGGTGTCCCGAGAGGAATCAGCGAAGGCGATCTGCCAGGATTGCCGGGTGCGCAGGGACTGCCTCGAGTACGCGGTGAGCATCCAGGAGCCTCACGGCATCTGGGGTGGCCTCAACGAGGCCGAGCGGCGGGTTGCTGGCAACGTGCGGTTCGCGTCACGCTGAGTCATCCAACCGGCTGAGCAAGGCCGGTGCCGTCGTCACCGTGAGTGCGAAGAGCAGGAAGGCGATGACGTGCACCGCCGAGCACCACAGGCAGATCTTGCGGATGATCACGAGCTCGGCGGTGATGAGCCAGAGCACGAAGCACATCCCGGCGATGGCGAATCCCACGCGGGAGAGGTGGACGGAGCGAATCGAGCTCCGCCACGCCCACGGGGAGTAGATCGCCACCGCCACGATGAAGTAGCCGAGTCCGAGCACCGAGACCGGCATGCCGAGGAAGTGGCTCTGGGCCGAGGTCGTGACGAGCTCGCAGTTGATGGCGCTGTTCGAGACGCACGCCAGGACCTGGGCGCCGGCGTAGTGGGCGATCGTCAGGTAGATCGAGGCGGCGAGCCCGGCCAGCGCCAGTATCCCGGTGCTGATGACGACGGCCAGCGGGGGTGCCGCTGGCCGAGACGGGGACTCGACCGAGGTCATGGGTGGGATCGTCGCCTTGCTAGATCTTCATGGCCTTGGCCGCCGCCACCACGCCCTTGGACGTGCAGACGTTGCCCGGCTGGCCGCCGGTCGTCTTGCAGATCGCCGCGGTGAGGTAGTTGGCCGTCGCCACGATGGCCTGGGTGGCCGGGAGGGTCGGGTCGCTGAGGCCCTTGGCGATCTCGTCACGGGTCAGGCCGTTGAAGATCGACGGCGAGAAGCTGGCTCCCGAGACCAGGAACTGGTTGCCGATGTCGATGAAGGGGATCGACCCGTTCGATCCAGAGGGGAAGTACTTGGTGACGTCGAACTCCGTCACCAGGTCGGCGTCTGCCTTGGTGGGCGTGGTGAGCGAGGTGTAGCCCCCTGATCCGTCCGACAGCGGGATGTTCGAGTAGCGCTCGATGGCGCGCACGGCGATGTCCTTCATCGAGAAGCTGGCCTTGACGAAGGAGAACGACGGCGTGTCGGGGTACACGTCGGTGGACGACGAGGAGGTGAGACCGAGGCCCGACATCGATCCGAATCGGGAGAGGGCGGCGATCATCGACCACCGCTCCGCCGCGCAGTACGGGCAGTACTCGGCGCCGAAGTAGAAGACGCCGGGCTTGGCCTGGCCGGAGGCGTCGGTGAAGGTGAGCGGCGTCTGGCTGGTCACCTGGGTGGGAGCGTTCACCGGGGTGACCGAGGAGGTCACCCCGACGGTGTTGTACACCGAGGCGGGGATCTCGGTCAGCTGCTTGGTCAGCGCCGCCGGTGCCGCCTGGTACCCATTGCCGCCCTTGGTGGCGGGGCTCGAGGAGGAGAGGCTCACGACGATCAGGGCGACCACGACGGCGAGGACCACGCCGACGAGGCCCCAGGTGTACAGCGTGGTGTGGGAGCGCTTGCCGGCCTTGGTGGGTGCCGACTTCGTCGCCACCGTGCGGCTCTGGTTCTTCGCGTTCTGCTTGCCAGAGCTGGGACGTTGCTGAGCCATTGGGAGAGTGACCTTCCTCGATGCTGGTGACGGCGAGCGTAGTTGACCCTCACGAAGCGCGGGGCATCGCTACTACCCTCGAATCATGACCACATCTGTCGACGCGTACGAAGCCGAGCTCAAGGCGGCGGCGACGGTGGTCCTGGTCCGCGACGCTCCCGCCGGCGGCCTCGAGGTCCTGATGGTCAAGCGCTCGGAGGACTCTTCGTTCATGGGCGGGGTCTACGTCTTCCCCGGAGGAGGCCTCGACGAGGCGGACTCGGCTCCCTGGGTGACCACCCGGGCCGTGGGCCGGGCCGAGGAGGAGGCCTCGACGATCCTCGGTCTGGCCGAGGGCGGCCTGGCCTACTGGGTCAGCGCCGTGCGCGAGCTCTTCGAGGAGTCGGGGATCCTGCTGGCCACCGACCGAGAGGGGCGCCTCGTCGAGCTGATCGGCGAGACCGCCGAGCGCTTCACAGCCCACCGGGACGCGCTCAACGCTCGGGAGTGGACCTTCGCCGAGATGATCGAGGCCGAGGACCTCGTTCTGGGCGTGGATCTGATCCACTACGCCGCGCACTGGGTGACGCCGGTGGGCGGGCCGAAGCGCTTCGACACGCGGTTCTTCGTCGGCGAGGCCCCCGAGTCCCAAGAGGCGATCCACGACGCCGTCGAGACCGTGGCGATCGAGTGGGTCACCCCGGCCAACGCGCTCAAGCGCCACCGGGAGGGCGAGATCGAGATGGTGATGCCCACGATCAGCACCCTGCACTTCATCGAGGGGTTCTCCGGCGCCGCCGAGCTCACCGCCCACGTGGTGGCGATGACCGAGATCCCCCGCATCGAGCCGAGGATGGTCAAGACGGCGACGGGTACGCAGCTCGTCGTCCCCGGCGATGAGCACTACGACTCACCCGAGATCGTGGACGACACTCGCGAGTTCAAGGGCGCAGCCCGGAGGCGGGCGGCCAAGGAGAACCCTCCGAGTGGCTGAGATGACCACGTCAGCGCTGATCGACCGCGGCGTGGGTCCTGCGGTGACCCCCGGGGTCCCGGTCGAGGTGGCGGAGGGGGTCGTCCGCCTCACGGCGTCGAACGCGTCGATGATGACCGGACCGGGGACCAACACCTATCTCATCGGCACCCGCCGTCTCGTCGTCCTCGACCCGGGACCCGACGACGCCGAGCACCGCGCCCGGATCGTCGAGGCCGTCGCCGGGCGCGAGGTCCTCTGCGTGGCGGTGACCCACACCCACCCTGATCACGCGCCCGGAGCGGGCCCGCTGGCCCGCGTCCTCGACGCTCCCCGCGCCGGGTTCGCGCCGGGTCCGTCGTTCGAGCCCGACCTGATCCTGGCCGACGGCGACGAGCTGGGCGAGGAGGGCTCCTCGCTGGAGGTCCTGCACACCCCGGGCCACGCCTCGGCCCACTGCTGCTTCATCCTCGGGCCCCAGCGGCTGGCCTTCACCGGGGACCACGTCATGCACGGCTCGACCGTGGTGATCCGCCCTCCGGACGGTGACGTCGGGGCGTACCTCGCGAGCCTGGAGGCCCTGGCGGGCGTCCGCTCGGCGCTCGAGGCCCTGGCCCCGGGCCACGGCCGCCTGATCGGCGACCCGGCGGGAGCCATCGCCGAGGTGATCTCGCATCGGACCGCCCGGGAGGCGATGGTGCTCGACGTGCTCGCCAACCACGGCCCGGGCACCCCGGCCGAGCTGACCGAGGTCGTCTATGCGGGCATCGAGGAGCAGCGTCGTGACATCGCCACGGCCACCCTCTGGGCCCACCTGCGCCACCTCGTCGAGCGCGGCCTGGTGAAGGCGTCGGACGCCGGGGCCGACGAGATCACGAGTCGCTTCGAGG
>JADGOD010000255.1 GCA_017883125.1 Acidimicrobiales bacterium | reverse complement strand
GCGTGCGCGCATGAAGAAGGAGCCCTCGCTAGTTGGACGACAGGTAACTGAGAACCCTATCGAACACGGCGTCGGCAATGGTGCGTTTCGAGGCGAGCGTCGTCGTCGTCGTCGAGCCGTCGGCTCCGAGGATCACCACCTCGTTGGTGTCGTGGTCGAACCCCACCGCGGGGACGCTGACGTCGTTGACCACGAGCAGATCGCACCCCTTGCGAGCCAGCTTTCCGGCGGCGTGCTCCATGACCTGGTCGGTCTCCGCAGCGAACCCCACGATCAGCTGGCCCGGTGGTCGATCGGTGACCAGTGCGGCCAGGATGTCCTCCGTCGGCTCGAGGACGAGGTCGGGGAGCCCGTTCTCCTTCTTGATCTTCGAAGCATTCGGGGCCTTCGGGCGGAAGTCGGCGACGGCAGCGGCCATCACGACGATGTCGGCCCGCTTGGCCTCCCGCTGCATCGCATCGTGCATCTCGGCCGCGGTCTCGACGTTCACGATCGACAGCGAGCCCGACCCGACGGCGAGAACCGGGACCGACGAGGTGGTGACGAGGGTGACCTCCGCACCGCGGGCCACCGCGGCCTCGGCCAGCGCGTGGCCCTGTTTGCCCGATGATCGGTTGGTCAGGAAGCGGACCGGGTCGATCGGCTCTCGTGTGCCGCCGGCGCTGATGACCACTCGGCGGCCGGAGAGATCAGGGGTCCGACCAGTCCTGGCGAGCACTCCGAGAGCCGCAGCGACGATGGTGGAGGGATCCGCCAGGCGGCCTGCACCGTGGTCCCCTCCGGCAAGGCGGCCCGACTCGGGCTCGACCACCAGGACGCCACGGTCCTTGAGGGTCCTGAGGTTGTCTCCCACGCTCGGGTGCTCCCACATCTCGGTGTGCATCGCCGGAGCGACGAGGACGGGAGCCCTCGTCGCCAGGAGGGTGGTGGTCAACAGATCGTCAGCGAGACCCTGTGCGTAGCGAGCCAAGAGGTGTGCGGTCGCAGGGGCGATGACGATGAGATCGGCGCTCTGGCCGAGCCGAGTGTGTGGGATCGGAGACGGCCCGCCGTAGAGCTCGGTCTGTGCCGGCTCGGAAGCCAGGGCGGTGAAGGTGAGCGGTGTGACGAACCTCGCCGCGTCGGCAGTAAGCACGGGAGCGACGTGGCATCCGGCATCGACGAGCAGCCGGCAGATCTCCACTGCCTTGTAGGCGGCGACACCGCCGGTGACCCCGAGGACGACGAATGGTGTCTGCCGCTCGTCAGTCATGGTCACCTCCGGCTCAGCCGAGAGAATCAGCTTGCGTCGTCGACGCCGGCTTCGTCGGTGGACTCCACCTCGGCCGCATCCTCGACGACAGCGGCCAGAGTGGTCTCGCTCTCGACGACCGTGAACGGGTCGACGGAGAGGTAGCCAGAGCTTGCGGCGTCCTGTGCAGCAGCTTCGGCGGCGAGCTCCTCGGCGTCAGGGTGGTGATAGGTCACCTTTCCTGCGGCGACCTCTTCGAAGGCAATCGACAGCGGCTTGCCCGAGACCGAGGTCACCTGGGGCGGGATGATCCGTCCGAGGACCTCGCCGAGGCCGTGGTAGTAGGCGTTGATCTCGCGCGCCCGCTTCGCCCCGAGGGTGACGAGCGTGAACTTCGAATCGACCTTGTCCAGGAGCTCTTCGATCGGCGGATCCATGAGCGTCATTTGCTTCGCAGGCATGGGGGACTACTCCTCAGGTGGGTTGAAAGCATCGCCGACGGCGGGCCGTAGACCCTCCACTATACAGAGGACCTCGACCACTGCCCGCTCAAGGTCATCATTTACTACGACGTGATGGGCCATCTCATGGCCTTGAGCTACCTCGTGACGGCCCTTTTCGACTCGGCTCGCCACGTGCTCCTCAGTGTCGCCGCGACCCCTGAGCCGCTCGGCCTGGGTCTCCTCGTCGGGGGGCAGGAGAAGGATCACCGTGGCGTCAGGGTGCCGATCGATGATCTGGCGGGCCCCCTCGATATCGATCTCGAAGAGGACGTCGTGCCCCGACGGCGGGTCAGGGACCGGGGTCCCGTAGAGCTGGCCGAGGAACTCGGCCCACTCGAGGAACCCGTTGTGGGCGATGTGGGCCTCAAAGGCCGGCCGGTCGACGTAGACATAGGCCTCAGGATGCTCGCCCGGCCGCGGAGGACGTGTCGTCCAGCTCCGAGAGAGCCACAGGTGATCGTCGGAATCGGTGAGCCTCTGGGCGACCGTCCCCTTGCCGGCCCCACCGGGACCTATCAGGACGAATCGCAGCGGCTCAGCGGGTCGTGACTCTGAGGAGTTCGGCACGTTGGTTGGCTCCGAGGCCCCGCACGCGACGCGACTCGGCGATCCCGATCTGATCGAGAAGGCGCCGAGCCTTGACCTTTCCCAGAGCGGGCAGCGATTCGAGCAGGGTCAGCACCCGCATCTTGCCGATCGCCTCGTCGGTCGAGGACCGATCGAGCGCCACGGCCAACGTGATCGAGCCGTCCTTGAGCTGGCGCTTGATCTCCGACCGCTCCTTGCGGATCCGAGCTGCCTTCTCCAACGCAGCGGCCCGTTCCTGGGGTGTCAATGGCGGCGGCGTCGGCATAAACCCATCGTACCAGCGTCGGTCGAACGAAATTCGGTCGCCCCCGTATCTAGCCCAGCGAGTCGCGGAGCTCGGCGCCCAGCGAGGCTGCGGCGGCGGCCACACCGCTCGACGAAGGGCCGGCGGAGAGAATCGAACGTGACGCGTTGACTACGACCGAGTTGGCCGCCGTCCCCTTGAAGAGACGGCCGACGTCATCGGCCGTCGCCCCCTGGGCCCCGACACCAGGCACGAGGTACGGACCTCGCAGCGAGACGAGATCCAACGATCCCACGGTCCTGGTTGCGCCGACCACCGCTCCGAGGGAGCCGAGGGGCTGCGCGGCCTGCGCGCACTCCTCCGCGTTGCGTCGAGCCAGCTCGGCCAACAGGCCCGCCTCGACCGAGGTGCCCGAGGCCATGACGGCCTCCTGGAGCCCTCGTCCCTCGGGGTTGGAGCTGGCGACGACCACGAAGAGCCCTCGGCCATTTCGGCGCGCCAGGTCCACTACGGCGTCCATGGCACCGAAGCCCAGATACGCGGTGACCGTCAGGGCATCGGCGGCCAGCGGACTCCCCTCGCCGAGCCACGCGTCGCCGTAGGCCGCCATGGTCGAGTCGATGTCGCCGCGCTTGGCGTCAGCGATCACCAGAACGCCCGCCGCCCGGGCATCAGCGAAGACGCGCTCGAGAGCAGCGAGCCCGGCCGAGCCGTGTCGCTCGAAGAAGGCAACCTGAGGCTTGACTGCTGCTGCGTGCGGAGCAACGGCTTCGAGGACCGTCCGACACATCGACTCGAGACCGGCCGGCGTGTCATCGAGCCCCCACGCATCGAGCAGCGCTGCAGAGGGATCGAGACCGACGCACAGAGGGCTTCTTGCTGCGATCGCCTCTGGCAGCCGTCTTCCGAAGGACTCCCTAGGTTCCACCATGAGCCACTCCTGTGATCTCGTCGATGCGTGACACGCCGTGCGCCGCCATCCAGGAGCGGATCTCGGACTGGATCCTCCACGGCGCTCGTGGCTCCGCCAGCGATGCCGTGCCGACCTGGACCGCCTGTGCGCCGGCCATGAGGAGCTCGATGGCGTCGACCCCCCTGCTCACTCCCCCGACGCCGATGATCGGTGCGTGGGGAAGCGCCTTCCTGCACTCGAAGACCGCTCGGACGGCGACGGGGTGGATCGCTGGCCCCGACAGGCCTCCCCCACCAGCGCCGAGGGCGGGCCGGCGCAAATCGAGATCGATCACCATGCCCAGCACGGTGTTGATGAGTGTGAGGGCGTCGGCACCTGCCTCCATCGCTGCGGCCGCCACCTCCGTCAGCTCCGAGGTGTTGGGGCTGAGCTTCACCCACCGAGGATGGGCGCCCCCGACCGCCTCGACGGCCTCGGCGGTGGCCGTCGGAGAGTGCGCGAACATCCGAGAGCGATCCTCGAGGTTCGGACAGCTGACGTTCACCTCGACGACGTCGATGTCGGCGCCCTCCAGCAAGATCCCCGCTCGTTCGTACTCCTCGACCGATCGGCCCCAGACGCTCACGACGACCACCGCTCCCGACGAGCGCAGGCGCGGGAGGTCCTCGTTCAGCCAGGCCTCGATCCCCGGGCCCTGGAGGCCCACGCTGTTCAGCATCCCGCCGTCGAGAGGGCGAAGTCGTGGCGCCGGATTCCCCGGCCAGGGGTCCGCGCTGAGCGACTTGACGACCACGGCCCCCAGCTCGTCGAGCGGGCCGTACGCCCCGAGCTCATCGGAGTGACCGGCGGTTCCCGACGCCGTCATGACCACGCCGGGAAGGGTGAGCGAGCCTACGGTGGTCTCGAGGGAGACAGCCGAGGGTCGCATCAGCTCGGGCGCACCGTCTCGTGGAGCTCCTGGATCATGATGACCTCGAGTGGGTGTGCCTTCCAGTCGGCGATCCCCTGCGCCGCCGCCCTCGCTGCAGCCAAGGTCGTCAAACATGGCACCGCGTGCTCGACGCAGGCCGCCCGGATGTGGGAGCCGTCCGCACGGGGACCTCGGCCCCGAGGGGTGTTGATCACCATCTGGACCTCGCCGGTCGCGATGAGCTGGGTGGCGTCTGACGCCAGAGACCCTTCTCCGACCTTGGCCACCAGCTGGGTCACCTCGATGCCCTGGTCCCTGAGGTAGCCCGCGGTGCCGAGGGTCGCGGCCAGCCCGAACCCGAGCTTGGAGAAGGCTCGAGCCACCTCGGCGCCCGCCGCCTTGTCCCGGTCGGCGAGCGACAGGAAGATCGTGCCCGACTGGGGCAGTCGCATCCCGGCAGCCATCTGGCTCTTGGCGAAGGCCAGACCGAACGTGCGATCGACCCCCATGACCTCGCCCGTCGAGCGCATCTCGGGTCCGAGCAGCGTGTCGACACCGGGGAACCGGCTGAAGGGCAGGACGGCCTCTTTGACGCTCACGTGGTTGAGGACGATCGGCGACGAGGGGGCGAGCCCCTCTTCGCGAAGGCTCTCTAGCGAGCTCCCTGCCATGACGCGCGCGGCGATCGCCGCCAGCGGCACTCCCGTCGCCTTGGCGACGAAGGGCACCGTCCGGCTCGCACGGGGGTTCGCTTCGATCACGAAGACCTCACCGCCCTTGACCGCGTACTGGACGTTCAGCAGCCCCACCACGTCGAGAGCCTCCGCCAGCTTGATCGTCCAGCGCTCGAGGGTCTCGACGGTCTCGGGCAAGAGGGACTGCGGGGGAAGCGCGCACGCAGAATCACCCGAGTGGACCCCCGCCTCTTCGACGTGCTCCATCACCCCGCCGATCATCGCCTCACCGGTCGCGTCTCGCACGGCATCGACATCAACCTCGATGGCATCCTCCAAGAACCGGTCGATCAAGATCGGCCGGTCTTCGGTCACACCACCTTCTCGGGCCAGCGCACCCTCTGTGTCGGCGTCGCCGAGAAGGGTGGTCATGGTCTCGGCGAGCGCTCCGTCATCGAAGACGATCTCCATGGCCCGACCGCCGAGGACGTAGCTCGGGCGGACGAGGACCGGATAGCCGATCTCCTTGGCCATCGCCTTGGCCTCATCGAACGTGGTCACGGTGCCACCAGGCGGCTGCGCCATCCCGAGCCTCGCGAGGAGGTCGTTGAAGCGCTTGCGGTCCTCGGCCAGGTCGATCGAGGACGGTGGGGTTCCGAGCACCAGTTCTGGATCGATCTCGTGCGCCAGCTTGAGCGGCGTCTGGCCGCCGAGGGACACGATGACCCCGACCAGCCGGCCGTCACTGACGCTGTGGCGGCGCTCCGCGTCGATGATGGCCCCGACGTCCTCTGCGGTGAGCGGCTCGAAGTAGAGGCGGTCCGACGTGTCGTAGTCGGTCGAGACGGTCTCGGGGTTGCAGTTGACCATGACGGTCTCGAAGCCCGCGTCGTGCAGCGCGTAGCTCGCATGCACGCAGCAGTAGTCGAACTCGATCCCCTGCCCGATCCGGTTCGGTCCGGCGCCCAGGATGAGCACGCGCGGCCGGGTCGCGGGGGCGACCTCGTCCTCTTCTTCGTACGTC
>JADGOD010000254.1 GCA_017883125.1 Acidimicrobiales bacterium | reverse complement strand
GCCACCGTCTCGATGTTCGACCAGGCCCGAGGCCTGGGCGAGGTCGCGACCGATGACGGCCGGAGATGGAGCTTCCACTCCACAGCGATCACCGATGCCAGCCGTGCCATCGAGGTGGGCGCAGCGGTCGCTGTCGTCGTGAGGCCGACCCACGGGGGCGGCTTTCAGGCCGTCGAGGTCACCAAGATCAGTTCCTGAGCTGGTCTGAGCCCGGTGCCCGGTCAGGGCGCCGGGGGAGCAGCGCTCAGCTGGACCCAGGCCAGGCGGATCTGGGCCAGGGCGTCGCTCAGAGGTCCGGATGCCTCGCCGAGCCGGTCCCCGAGGGTCTCGACGATGGCGGCGAGAGCATCGATCGCCACCTGGGCCTCGGTGGCCTTTGGGGGCTGGGAGGACAGATAGACGGCGGCGAGCTCGAAGAGCCCGTAGCAGTGGTTGGCGACGATCACCGCGGGATCGGCTGCAGCCAGCTGCGATCGCAGCTCCTCGATGGCCTGGGGATCGGGCGTGTCGTCGTGGCTGTGGGTGGGGATCTCGCTCATGGCTGCTAGGTTAGGTGGCCTACAGAAAGCGGGGTGGTCCGGGGCACGTCCTGGTCCTCCTCCACCCGTCCACGCCGGCTCTTCATCGAGACGGTCCAGTGCGGCGGGTCGAGAAGGTTGCACACGTCTGTGTCGCGGCTCATTCCGCTCCGAGTTATGGATCCGCATGCCAAGTGGCAGCGGTCCGGAAGCAAGGGAGAGCCCCGATAGCAACTGCCGCAGCAGGAGAACTCCGGATCAACGATCGGATCCGTGTACGTGAGGTTCGCCTCGTCGACCCCGACGGCGTGCAACTGGGAATCAAACCTGTCCCTGAAGCACTGGCGATCGCCCGAGACCTCGATCTCGACCTCGTCGAAGTGGCGCCAACCGCCAATCCGCCGGTGTGCCGAATCATGGACTACGGGAAGTTCAAGTTCGACGAGGCACAGAAGGCCAAGGAGTCCCGACGCAAGTCGGTGAACGTGGGCGTCAAGGAGATGAAGTACCGACCCAAGATCGGGCCCGGAGACTTCGACACCAAGACCCGACAGGTCGCCAAGTTCCTCCACGAAGGTCACAAGGTCAAGCTGACGATCATGTTCCGTGGCCGAGAGGTCTTCCACCCTGAGCTGGGGAAGAAGATCCTCGACAGGGTCGCGGAGACGATCGGCGACGGAGGGAAGGTCGAGGCCGAGCCCCGACTCGATGGCAGGAACATGACAATGGTCCTGGCCCCTCAGAAGAGGGCGTCGAAGCCGTCCGAGGCGAAGGTCTCGGAGGGGAAGGCCTCAGTGGCGAAGGTCTCAGAAGCGAAGGTCTCCGAGGCGACGGCCGCTCCGGCGGCTGAAGCGGTGACCGAATCAACAAGTGTGAGTGAGCCGGCCCCGAGTGACTCGAGCGCCGGCGAGACGCCAACAGGAGAGGAATGACATGCCGAAGATGAAGACCCACAAGGGTGCAGCTGCCCGGGTGAAGATCACCGGTTCGGGACGTTTGCGTCGCCGCAAGCAGAACCGTGGACACATCATGGAGAAGAAGAGCTCCGTCCGGACCCGTCGTTTGGGCCGCGAGACAGAGATCCACTCGGGAGACGAGCGTCGCATCAAGCGGATGCTTGGCCTCTAGATCATTTCTATATCCGCAGGCGTTCGGTGTGGACGTCTGCTCGACAAGAGTAAAAGAGAAGAAGGAGTTGTGTCATGGCCCGGGTCAAGCGCTCAGTCAACGCACGAAAGCACCACCGCGCAGTACTTGAACAGGCAAAGGGGTACTACGGCAACAAGAGCCGTTCGTACCGTGCTGCCAACGAGCAGGTGCTGCACTCGATGCAGTACGCTTTCCGGGACCGCCGTGCCCGCAAGGGTGAGTTCCGCAAGCTGTGGATCCAGCGGATTAACGCAGCCACTCGTGAGAACGGGATGAGCTACTCGAAGTTCATCGCCGGTCTCCACGCCGCAGGTGTCGAGGTCGACCGCAAGGTCCTCGCCGACTTGGCCGTGACGGACTCGGTGGCATTCGCTGCCCTCGTGTCAGTGGCGCAGAACGCCCTCGGTAGCGAGGCGGCAGCCTCCTGAACGAGGCGCTAGGCCCGAGGAACTCCTCGGTCCAAGAGCTTCGGCGTCTCTTCTCCTCTCGTCGGTTTCGACGAGGGGATGGGAGATTTGCCATTGAGGGGCCCGAGCTCCTCAGCGCGGCCCTTGAGGCCGGCTGGCCGATCGAGCACGTCTTCGTCGCCCCCGAGGGCCTCGGTACCCCCAGCGTGGTCGCAGCAGTGGAGCGGGCAGAGCACCAGGGAGTCCGAGTCGATCGGCTCCGACCAGACGTCTTGGACCGGGTGGCGGACGCCGTCTCTCCTCAGCCGTGTGCCGCCATCGTCGAGGGCGGGCCGTCGGAGTTCGGAGACTTCGGATCCTCGCGGTTCCTTCTTGTGCTCGACAGGATCCAGGATCCTGGGAACCTCGGCGCAGTCCTTCGGGTCGCCGAGGCTTGTGGCGCCGACGGCGTCGTCCTCACCGGATCGTGTGCCGACCCCTTCGGGCCGAAGGCCCTTCGAGCCTCGACCGGTTCGGCCTTCCGGGTCCGAGTCTGCGAGAGCTACGACCTCGAAGACTCGCTCGAGGAGATCCGCCGCTCAGGTCTGGAGGTCGTCACCACCTCACCGCACCATGGGGACGACTTCGCTCTCATCGAGTGGCCGTCCCGGGTGGCACTGGTGCTGGGCAACGAGGCGAACGGCCTCGATGAAGGCGTCACCGAGGCCGGAGACCGATCAGTCTCGATACCGATGGCCGCGGGCGTCGAGTCGTTGAACCTGGCCGTAGCCGCCGGAATCCTCGCGATGGGCGTTCACCGCGGCCTCAAGTCATCGAAGTCCCCCGGCGCGGGCTCTACGATGCATCCCATGTCGTCGTCGGAGACCTCATGAGCCCATCGTTCGATCAGGCTGCACTGGCGGCCCTGGTGGAGGTCGCCCTGGCAGCGGCGGACGGGGCCCCGACGCTGGCCGAGCTCAACGAGATCGCCTCCGGGCTCAAGGCGAAGGACGCTCCGCTGGTCCTCATCCGTCGCTCGCTCGGTCAGATCGACGACCTCGAGGAGCGCAAGGTGGTCGGCCAGCAGGTCAGCAGCGCGTTCGATGCGCTAGGCCGTGCCATCGACGATCGGCGCACCTCTCTGGAGGCCGAGGCGCGGATCGCCCGCCTCGAGGCCGATCGGCTCGACCTGACCGAGGTGATCCTCGCTGACGTGACGGTTCCTCTCCGGCGGGGCCACACGCACCTGGTCACCCAGACTCGTGCCGCGCTCGAAGAGGTCTTCATCGCCATGGGCTTCGAGGTCGCCGAGGGTCCTGAGGTCGAGACCGACTGGTACAACTTCGAAGCGCTGAACATCCCGCCGGGCCACCCGGCACGGGACATGTACGACACGATGTACCTCGAGCTCGGCACACCCGAGACGGTGCTCCTGCGAACCCACACCTCGCCGACCCAGATCCACCTTCTGGAGAAGGCCGTGGCCGAGGGCAGCCTCCCGGTGCACGCCGTGATGCCAGGACGCTGCTATCGGCTCGACACACCTGATGCCCGGCACCTCCCGGTGTTCCACCAGATCGAGGGCCTCGTCGTCGACCGGGACGTCACCTTCGGCGACCTCGCCGGTGTGATCGAGACCTTCACCGCGGCCTACTTCGGCTCCGACATCCACGCCCGGCTCCGGCCTGCGTACTTCCCGTTCACCGAGCCGTCTGCCGAATTCGAGATCACCTGCACCATCTGTCGAGGCGACGGGTGCCGGACGTGCTCTCGCACCGGGTGGATCGAGCTCGGAGGGTGCGGGATGGTTGACCCGGCCGTCTTCGAGGCCGTCGGTGTCGACCCGACGATCTGGTCGGGGTTCGCCTTCGGCTTCGGCATCGACCGCTGCGCGCAGATGCGACACGGGATCGCCGACATGCGTGCCCTCATCGAAAACGACCTTCGGTTCGTTCGGCAGTTCTGAGGGGAGTGACGTGCGCGCACCGCTGTCGTGGCTAAGGGATTTCGCCTCGTTTCCCGAGGATGTGGGGCTCCTCCGAGAGACCCTCGATGATCTCGGCCTTGTCGTCGAGGACGTCGAGATCGTGGGTGAGGGCCTCGATGATGTTGTCGTCGCCCGCATCGACGAGATCAGCGCCATCGAAGGCGCAGATCGCGTCCGCAGGGTGGTCGTCGATGCCGGTGCCGGTCCCGTCGAGATCGTCTGCGGAGCGACGAACTTCGCCCTCGGCGACCTCGTGCCCTTGGCACCGGTTGGAGCGATCCTGCCGGGAGGGTTCGAGATCGCACGGCGCAAGATGCGAGGCGTCGTCTCCAACGGGATGCTGTGCTCGGGCCGCGAGCTTGAGCTGGGTGACGACCACGAGGGCCTCCTGCTTCTGACCGAGACCCCTGGGGCCATCCCTGGAGCTGCGCTCGTCGAGGTCCTCGGCATCGAGCGAGACGTCATCTTCGACGTCACCGTCGAGGGGAACCGTCCCGATGCATGGTGCATCTCGGGAATCGCCAGAGACCTCGCTGCCCGTCTCGGTCTGGAGTTCTCGGTGCCGACGAGCCCCTCGCCGACAGAGCGCGGACCGGATGCCAGCACCTCGGTCACCGCCGAGGTCGTCGACGCCGATCTCTGCGGGCGATTGGCGGTGTCGGTCCTGACCGACGTGACCGTGACCGACTCGCCGCCCTGGATACAGGAGCGACTTCGTCGTGCCGGGATGCGACCGATCAACAACGTGGTCGACGCGTCGAACTACGTGATGCTCGAGCTTGGTCAGCCCACCCACCCCTACGACCTCGAGAAGGTCCACGGCCCCGGGCTCCGAGTCCGACGCGCTCGCCCAGGTGAGTCACTCATCACCCTCGACGGGGTGACCCGCGAGCTGGGCAAGGCCGGTCGCGGCCTGGGGGACACCGGTGAAGACTGCGTGATCTGCGATGCCGACGACGTGGTGATCGGCATCGCCGGGATCATGGGAGGCGGGACCTCGGAGATCAGCGGTGCGACCACGTCGGTCCTGCTCGAGGCGGCAAGCTTCGATCCGATCGCCATCACGCGCACCAGTCGTCGCCTGGCGCTGCGCACCGAAGCCGCCGCCCGGTTCTCGAAGGGTTCCGATCCGGCCATCCTCGAAGAGGCGATCGAGCGCTTCGCCGCCCTGGTGGCGCTGAGCGCACCGAAGGTCGTCGTCGCCGCCTCTCCGGTCATCGTGCCGAGTGCGGGGATCGAGCGAGACCGGCTAGCCCTGAGCATCGAGCGGGTCAACGCCACATTGGGCACCGAGCTCGACGCCGTGGCGATCGGTTCGCTGCTCACGCCGCTCGGCTTCGACGTCGTTGATGAGGGTGCCGGTTCCCTCACGATCGGCATCCCGATGAACCGGCCCGACATCCGCCGCACCCACCATGGCGCGGCCGACCTCATCGAGGAGATCGCCAGGATCTATGGCTACAGCCGGATCCCGCGTCGGGCCATGGCGTGGCCGGCACCGGGGAGGCCCAGCGACCGCCAGCGCCTGCGAGCGGCCCTGCGCGACGTACTCTGCGGCCTCGGGGCGTCCGAAGCATGGACCCCGTCGCTGGTCGCACCGGGAGACCTGGCGCTGCTCGGCCGAGACGAGCCCGAGATCGTGGTGACGAACCCGCTCACCCATGACGAGTCCCGCCTGCGCCGCTCGCTGCTTCCGGGGCTCGTGCGGGCGATCGGCTACAACGTGGATCGCCGCCAGGAGGATCTTGCCCTCTTCGAGATCGGCGCCGTCTTCGTCCACCCTGACGTCGACCGAGAGGGTCGGTCTGCTCGTGCTGGGTCGGCAGGAGGGAGCGAAGTGCTCCTTCCGAAGGAGCCAGAGATGGCCGTAGCGATCTTCGCCCGGGCATCGGACGATGCACGCACCGCACTTGGAGCGGCCCATGCCGTCGCCGACGCGCTGGGCCTGGTCGACTTGCGACTCGACGCCTCGAGCCCCGTGCCGGGTCTCCACCCGACCCGCTCCGCGATCCTGGTGGACCGCACGACAGGTGCTCGACTCGGCCAGGTGGGCGAGGTCGACCCCGGCCTCGTCGAGGTCCTCGCCTCGGGAGCCGGTGAGCGGCGACTTGGGTACGTTGAGCTCGACCTCGATGTGCTCGCAGACGCCTCACGAGCGACCCGCAGGGATCCCGCTGCCCGCCCCGTGAGCCGATTCCCCTCGTCCGACTTCGATCTAGCGTTCGTCCTGGCCGATGGGGTTCAGGCCGATCGTCTCCTCGACGTCGTCGGAGAGGCTGCCGGCGACCTCCTCGAGGACATCCGGCTCTTCGACGTCTATCGCGGACCTGGCCTTCCTGAAGCCAGCCGCTCCCTGGCCGTCAGGGTCCGGCTCTGCGCCGAAGACCGGACGCTGTCGGAGGATGAGCTGGGACAGGCTCGTTCGGCGATGATCGAGGCGGCCGGCGCGATCAACGCAGCTCTGCGCTGATCTGCAGGGTGTCGAGCTCGGGGGAGCGACCCGTTGCCAGGATCGAGCCGACGATGATCATCGGGAACCCGGCGATCAGGCCGGCCGTGACCGGCTCTCCGAGGAGGATCACTCCCAAGACGATGGCCACGGCTGGATTGACGTAGGTGACCACCGTCGAGCGCGCTGGACCGACCTCTCTGATCAGGGCGAAGAAGACGAGAAACGCCGTCAGCGTGCAGACCAGCGAGAGGATCGTGATCGAGGAGATCACCGTCGGAGCGAGGTGGGTCGGCATGTGGAAGGCGGCGTAGGGGAGATACGCCAAGGTGACAAACCCCATCGAGACCCCGATGACGCCCGGGCTGGGCAGGTCCGAGAGCCTGGCGGCAATGATCAGAGGGCCGATGGAGTAGCCCAGGACGACCGCACCCATCTCAAGGATCCCGATGCTCCTCGAGCTGTCCAGGCTCACCCCGACGAGCGTGGCCACGCCGAGGGCGCCGATGATGAGGCCGGTGGCCCTCTTCGGGCCGATCTTCTCGTGGGCGGGGCTGAACCGGTGGAGCACGGCGAGGACGATGGGGACGGTGGCCACGAGGAGGGCAGCGGTGGAGCTGTCGATCCGCTTCTCGGCGCTCGACATGAGAAGCCAGGGGATGGCGTACTCGCACACCGTGAATGCCAGCACCCATCGGAGCCTGGTGAAGACCACGCGGAACTGCCCGTTGGCGACTACCCAGGGCAGGAGCAAGAGCACCGCCGGCGCGGTTCGGAAGAAGACGAGGGTCGCCGGGTCGACCTGGCGAACGGCGACACGGGTCAAGAGGTAGGGGAGGCCCCAGATGATGCAGAGTGCGATGAACAGGACCCACCCTCGTCGTGTCATCGGTCTCCTCCGTCTTGGGCCCGAGAGTGAAATGATTGCATGAATATGCTTTTAGATGTATATAATTACGAGATGAGAGTCGGTGTGGCAGGAGCATCAGGGTATGCCGGAGCGGAGCTTCTCCGCCTCCTGAGCGGTCATCCCTCCCTCGAGGTCGTGGTGGCTACGGGCCAGCGGAACGAGGGAGCCCAGGTGGGGGAGCACACACCCTCACTGATGGCGGCCTATCCCGAACTCGCGTACTCCGCCATGTCCGCTGAGAGCCTCGCCGGGCTCGACGTCGTCTTCCTGGCCCTCCCTCACGGTGCATCGCAGTCCATCGTTCCCGAGCTGATGGGCTCGGTCTCCCACGTGATCGATCTCGGCGCCGATTTCAGGCTCGAACCGTCGATCTACGAGTCCTGGTACGGCGAGAGCCACACCGCCCCAGAGCTGTGCGCCACCGCCGTCTACGGGCTCGTCGAGAGGAACCGGGCAGCACTCCCCGGCGCGTCGCTCGTCGCGGTCCCTGGGTGCTATCCGACGGCGACCACACTCGGGCTCGCTCCCTTCACCGATGCCGGTGCCATCGAGACCCAGGGAGTCATCGTCGATGCCGCCAGCGGGGTCTCGGGAGCGGGACGGGCGGCAAGCGATCGCCTCCACTTCAGCGAGGTCGACGAGAGCTTCAGCGCGTACGGCCTCCTCGACCACCGGCACACCGCCGAGATGGAGGTCAACCTGGGGATCCAGGCCCTCTTCACCCCCCATCTGGCTCCGATGGTCAGAGGGATGCTGGTGACGGCCTATGCCCGGCCCACCGGTGTCCTGACCACCAAGAGCGCCCTCGATCTGCTCCACGACGCCTACGACGAAGAGCCGTTCGTCCACGTCGTGTCCGAACCTCCGTCGACGAAGATGGCCTCGGGATCGAACAGCGCGTTCGTCACCGCCAGGGTCGATGAGCGCACCGGGTACCTGCTGGTGCTCAGCGCCATCGACAACCTCGGCAAGGGTGCGGCCGGACAGGCCGTCCAGTGCGCCAATGTCGTGCTCGGGATCGACGAGGCCTCTGGCCTCTCTGCAGTAGGGATGTATCCATGAGCGTTGTTGCTCCACGGGGATTCAAGGCCGCTGGTGCGGCGATCGGCATCAAGGGGGGAGGTCGTCTCGACGCCGCCCTGGTGGTAGCTGACGACGTAGCCGCCGCCGCTGCCGCCGTCTTCACCCAGAACAAGGCTCCCGCCGCCCCGGTCCAGCTGAGCCGGGACCATCTGGCCAAGACCGGGAACCGGGTCCGCGCCATCCTGCTCACCTCGGGGAACGCCAACGCCGCAACAGGCATCGAAGGGCTTGCCGCAGCCGAGGCGCTCAGCGACTACGTCGCCCGGGATGTCGGCTGCAAGGGATCAGAGGTCCTGCTCTGCCAGACCGGGCTGATCGGGATCCCCTTTCCGCTCACCGACGCGGTGTCGGGACTCCATCGCCTCGTCCCCCAGCTGGAGAGGAGCGCGGTGGCCGGGACCCAGGCGGCGACGGCGATCATGACCACCGACACCTTCGCCAAGGAGGTCGTGATCGAGGCAGACGGCTTCGTCGTGGGCGGCATGGCCAAGGGGGCGGCGATGCTGGCACCGGACATGGCCACGATGCTGGCCGTCTTGACCACTGATGCTGCGGTGAGCTCTGAGGACCTGGGCCGAGCGTTGCATGCCGCGGTCGGCCCTTCGTTCAACTCGCTCCTCGTCGACGGTGCGACATCGACCAACGATACGGTGATCGTGATGTCGAGCGGGACAGCGGGAGCAGTGGATCACGAGGCGTTCACCAAGGCGCTGAGCGCGGCCTGCCTGAAGCTGGCCGAGGACATGGCCTTCGACGCCGAGGGAGCCACGAAGGCCGTTCGGATCACGGTGACCGGAGCCAGCGACGACGCTTCCGCCCACCAAGGGGCGCGCAAGGTGGCCAACTCGCTGCTGGTCAAGTGCTCTCTCAACGGAGAAGACCCCTACTGGGGTCGTGTGCTGAGCGAGATAGCAACAGCGGGGATCGACATGGATCCGCTCACCACGACGATCAGCTACGGGGGGATCGCGGTCTCCCGGAGTGGGATCGCCGCCGATCACGACGCCGCGGCGGTTGCCGCGCACATGGCCGAGCGGTGGATCTCGATCGAGATCGATCTCGGTCTCGGGGCGGGACGTGGGGCGATTCTCACCACTGACCTGGGACATGGCTACATCGACGAGAACAGGACGACGTCATGACCGATGCCCGCAGAGAGCCGCATCAGACCGCCGAGCTGCTCGTCGAGGCGCTGCCGTACATCCGGCGCTTCGCAGGTTCGATCATGGTTATCAAGTACGGGGGCAACGCCCTGGCTGGCGGAGACGAGGCCCAGGCGCTGGCCTCGTTCGCTGAGGACATCGTGCTGCTCCAGGCCGTCGGCATCTTGCCGGTGGTGGTGCACGGAGGCGGACCGCAGATCGCTGAGGTGCTGGCCAAACTCGGCAAGGTCTCCGAGTTCCGCGACGGCCACCGGATCACCGATGCCGAGACGCTCGATGTGGCCCGCATGGTGCTGATCGGCAAGGTCAACTCTGACATCGTCGCGGCCATGAACGTCCACGGCCCGCTGGCCGTTGGGCTCTCAGGGGTCGATGCCAACCTGATCAGGGCTGACCTGAGGGCGGGGAACCTCGGATTCGTTGGTGACGTCATCAGCGTCGACCCGACGATCATCGAGCGCCTCGTGGCCCAGGGGATCGTGCCGGTCATCGCCACGATCGGCTCGGACGAGGCGGGCCAGTCCTACAACATCAACGCAGATGCGGTCGCTGGGGCGATCGCCGCGTCGCTTGACGCCGAGAAGCTGATCTTCCTCACCGACGTCCAGGGGCTTCGGGCCGATCCCGAGGATCCGGCCAGCGTCCTGCCTCAGGTCACGGTCTCGCAGCTCGATCAGATGGTGGTATCGGGCGCGGCGGCCGGTGGGATGGTCCCCAAGGTCGAAGCCTGCGCCTTTGCCGTCAGGGCTGGGGTTCGTCGTGCGCACATGCTCGACGGGCGGGTTGAGCACGCGCTCTTGGTCGAACTCTTCACCGATTCGGGTCTCGGGACCATGGTGCTCCCATGATCGACCGCTCCGCGCTCATGGCGACCTACGCCGAGCCTCCGGTGACGTTCGTCCGGGGAGAGGGCTCGTGGCTCTTCGACGACCACGGCCATCGGTATCTCGATTTCCTGTGCGGCCTCGCCGTCACCTCGCTCGGTCACGCTCGTCCTGAGATCTCCGAGGCGATCTGTACGCAGGCGGCCACGCTCAGCCACGTGTCGAACCTCTTCGGCAACGAGCTGGGTCCACAGGCCGCGTCGCTGATCAACGATCTCGTGAGCCAGGCAGCGGGGTCCGACGGCCAGGTCTTCTTCGGCAACTCCGGTGCAGAGGCGAACGAGTGCGCGCTCAAGCTCGCTCGTCGGGTCGCACCTGGCCGGCATCTGGTGGTCACGACGCTTGAGTCGTTCCACGGCCGGACCCTGGCCACGTTGACCGCCACCGGCCAGCCGTCCAAGCACCAAGCCTTCGAGCCGCTGCCCACAGGGTTCACATACGTCCCCTTCGGCGATCTCGACGCGGCCCGGCGGGCGCTCGAGTCCCTCGAGGTGGCCGCAGTCCTCGTCGAGGTGATCCAGGCCGAGGGTGGCGTCAACGTGCCACCACGGGGATACCTGCCCGCTCTCGAGGCGGCGTGCCGTGAGGCCGGCGCCCTCTTCATGGTCGATGAGATCCAGTCGGGGATGGCCCGCACCGGCTCGTGGTTCGCCTTCGAGGACGAGGGGCTCACCCCTGACGTCGTGACCATGGCGAAGGCCCTGGGCAGCGGGATGCCGGTCGGGGCGTGCTGGGCGAGGAGCGAGGTGGCGGCAGCGTTCAAGCCCGGCGACCACGGATCGACCTTCGGTGGCCAGCCTCTGGCGATGTCAGCGGTGCTCGCCACGCTCCAGACGATGGCTGCTCTCGATGCGCCACGGCTTGCGACGGAGGCCTCTGAGCGGCTGGTCGCCGGTCTGATGCGCCTCGATGGGGTCGTCGGCGTGCGGGGGAGGGGACTCCTTCTCGGCGCAGTCCTGGACAAGCCGATCTCGGGTGAGGTCGTAGCCACCGCCCTGAAGAACGGGCTTATCGTGAACGCCGTGCGGCCGGACACGATCCGGATCACCCCGCCGCTGACGGTCAGCGCCGAGGAGATCGACGAAGCCCTCTCTCGGCTGGAATCAGCGCTTCGGAGCGTGAAGAGCGCGGAGGTGGTCTCATGACGCGGCATTTCCTTGATCTCAACGACGGCGGCCCCGTGATGATCGAGTCTGTCCTCAGGCTCTCGGTCGAGCAGGCCACGAGGCCGCTGACGTCATCCAGCGTGGCGATGATCTTCGAGAAGCCGTCTGCCCGGACGCGCAACTCCACCGAGATGGCCGTCGTCGACCTCGGCGGCCATGCTGTGATGATCTCTGACGCCGAGGTCGGGATCGATCGCAGGGAGACCGCCGAAGACGTCGCCCGGACCCTCGGCTGCTACCACCAGATCATCGCTGCTCGGGTGAACGACCATCTCGTCCTCGAGCGGATGAGGGACTCCCTCGACGCGCAAGCGGGCGGGGTGAGCGTGGTGAACCTCTTGAGCGACCGCTCACACCCGTGCCAGGGGATCGCCGACGCCTTGACCATGATCGACGAGGTCGGCGGGATGGCGAATCTCGACGCACTCAAGGGAAGGTCCGTTGCCTACGTCGGCGACG
>JADGOD010000253.1 GCA_017883125.1 Acidimicrobiales bacterium | reverse complement strand
GGCCAGCTGCCCAGCAGTGAAGGCGCCGACCCCGGCGAAGGTCGCCTGGCAGAGCGACACCTGCCCAGCCGCCCCGGTGATCAGCGTGATCGACAGGAACACGAGCGAGAGAGCGAGGCCCCCGGTCAGGGCGAAGACCCACGTACTCGGCACCCAGGTCAGCATGCTGATGACTGCGAAGACGAGGACTGCGATGCCCGTGGACTTGACCGAGCGATCGACGATGACCGATCGGGGGGGCATCAGCAGAGGCGTGGGAGGAGGGTCGACCGCCGCCAAGGGGTCATCGCTGATCTCCAGGTTGCGAAGTCGCGGGTCGACGGCCAGGACGATGAGGAGGAGGAAGAACGGGATCGCGGCGAGGAGCCCGGTGCTCCAGACGCTGCCCGAGGGGGCGTAGCCGATGCTCACGCTGATGGCGACCCCCATCAGGATCGACACGAGCGTGGCCGCTCCCATCGAGCTCAGACCCGCCACCGCAGCCGCGGCGATGGCCCCCACGAGGAGGAAGGTGTAGTTGTCGATCGAGACCTGCGCATAGCGCGGCGCGAGGAGGATCCCGGCCAGGCCTGCCATCGCCGAGGAGACGGCCCACGCGCTCGCGGTGACCCTCCCGCTCGGCACGCCCTGGAGCCGGAGCATCCGCGGGCTCTCGACCGCGGCCCGCATCTCGAGACCCAGCGACGTCGAGCGCAGGGTCACCGTGAGGATGACGAGCACGAGCATCGTGACGACCACCGTTGAGAGCTGGACGCCGTTGATCGGCGTGCCGGCGATGTGGAAGACCACGGTGTTCACGTTGAAGACCAGGCTCGGAGGAGCGGTCCGGGTCGCCGGTCCGAAGACGATCGATGCCAACGCCGGGAGGCCGACCATGATCCCCAGGGCGGCGACCGTCTTGGCCGCCACGTTGGCACTGGCGATCTTGGAGAAGACGAATCGGTCGAAGATGACCCCGAGGAGCGGGGAGAAGACCCCGATGACGAGGAAGCCTGCCGTGCCACGCGGCATCCCGTGGGAGGTCAGCACGGCGAAGAAGAGGGCAGCGACATATGCCTGCGCTCCGAACGCGAAGTTGAAGACCCCCGTCGAGCGATAGGTGAGCACCAGGCCGATGGCCACCAGCGCGAACGTGCAGCCGAAGGGGATGCCCGGGAGGGCGTAGCCCAGCAGCTCGTTCATCGCGCTCCCCCCCTGCTCATGGTGACCCCGCTGGGGGCGGCACGGGCTTGGTCGTGTTGATCGGCCCCTTCACGGGGAAGCACACCCAGACCTGCTTGCCCTTGTTGTAGGCGACCTTGAAGATCTGGCTCCCCGTCGGGCCGGTGACGGTCTTCGAGAACGCCGTGCACGACGGAGGCGTCACCTTCGTGTGGGCCACCTGCCAGTTGATGGGAACGGTGAGGCCATCACCGGTGAACGAGGTGATCTGGTTGATGGCCTTGACGACCGCCGCCTGGGTGGGATGAGGGCCGGCGATCCGAAGACCCTCGACGAAGAGCGCAGCATTCAGCCACCCGTCCATCGCCACCTCGCTGGTGGCCTGGGACGGTGCATAGCGCTTCATCTCCTCCAAGTAGCGCTCGAGCCCAGGGAACGCACCGGGGAACTGCGCAGCTGCTTCGAACGGCACGTGCTGGACGAGGAAGTAGGTGTTCGTCATCAGCGGTCCATAGAGGCTCAGCGTGCTGGTGTCGTAGCCGTCGAGCCAGAACTGCGCAACGTTCGTCATCCCGTTCTGGTGGAGCGTCCTGGCCACCTGGATGTTTCCGTTGACGTCAAGGCAATCGATCACGTAGTCGACGTGAGCCTCCTTCATGCGCAGGATGTCCGAGCTCATGTCCCCACCGAACGGGACCGAGAGATCGGCATACCCAACCTTGACCCCCACTCGTTGGAGGGCGGTGTTGGCCTCTTGGCAGGATCGAGATGACTGGGGGACGTTGTACGCCATGAGACCGACTGAGGTCGCCTTGGCTCGCTGGGCGGCGAAGGCGAAGAACGGTCCCACGGTCGAGAAGTCGATGGCCGAGCCATAGGCAGCGAAGAGGTTGTTCGGCCCCGACCAGTCGTCTTGAACGGCGTAGCCGAAGGTCGGCGTCCCGGTCTGGGCCAGGTACTTCGACGCCGTGAAGAAGGCGGTCGCCGCACCGACGATGGCGAAGACATGATCCTGTTGGACCAGGGTCCTGGCCTGCGTCGCGTTGTTCGACGGGATCCCACCATCATCGGCGTTGTGGGCGAGCACCACCTTCCGGCCCCAGACCCCTCCCCTGGAGTTCACCCATGAGAAGTACGCCTTGACCCCCGGGACGATGGCGCCGAAGTCAGCGGCGAACGGACCCGACTGAGTGACGAGCGCGCCGACATCGACCTCGGTCTTGGTCACGCCAGGAGCTGCCGACCCCGAGATCGTCGCCGCGTCGGGAGCGTTCGCGCACGCGGTAAGAGAAGCCCCGACCAGGCACGCCCCCAGAAACCCCACGATGACCCGGCGGTTCAGAGCCACAGTCTCCCCTCAGATCAGAACAGCGACCCAAGAGACCGCCACCACGACGGTAGCAGCGCGGGGAGATTACTCATCGGTTACCTTCCTCGATCCAACCAAGCTTGCTCCGGGCGGCACCTTCGCTGATGTCGCACGGCCGGTGGAACCAGATCGAGTGGTCGAGGCTGGCGACGCTGGCTCCGTCGACGGCTGTCATCGAACCTGGGCGGAACGCCCTGCGTGTCATGTCGGTCCCATAGGCGGCCGTCGCCGCATGGAGCGACGGGTCGTCGAGGACCGGGGCGACGCAACGCATCCACGCTCGCCTCGTCGAGGCGTACGTCCCGTCGGCCCGGACCTCGGAGGGACCGAGCTCCACCATGTCGAAGGGACCCTCGCGCCGTGGCGTCGGCCCGTCGGTGGGCCCAGGGACCTCAGCCATCGACACCTGGTACTCATCACCGGGCTCAGGCACCTGGAAGGAGGCGAGCATCCGGAAGATCTCTCCGCCGTTGACGGATGTCGTCATCTCTCGTGAGGCGAACGTCCGACCATCGGACACACGCTCGACATCGAGCGCGCACTCCTCTCCGGGGGTCGTCGGGCGGAGGAAGTGGCCGTGCAACGAATGGAGGCTCATCGATGGATCGACGGTTGGATGCGGGGCGGACACCGCATGGGCCAGCACGTTCCCTCCGAAGGCTCGAGCATGGCCGCTCCATTTCGGATACCGACCGGTGAATTGGTCTGCTCCGATCTGAGTGACGCCGATCCCTTCGGCAACGGTCTACTCGTGGGGGACCTTCACGACCGCTGAGCGTAACGAGAGCCCATCGAGCAGCCGTGAGGGCCTAGGGTCACCCGGTGATGGCTCGGATTCTCATCACCCAGCAGCTGGTCGACGGTGGGCTCGATCCACTCGAGGGACACAACCATGTCGTGGTGGCCCGAGAGGCCACGACCCCCATCGACCGGACGGAGCTCCTTGAGCTCGCGCCATCGCTCGATGGGATCGTGTGCCTTCTCTCCGACACCATCGACGACGCGGTCTTCGCTGCGGCACCCAACCTCAAGGTGGTGGCCAACGTCGCCGTGGGGGTGGACAACATCGATCGCCGAGCGGCAGCCCGTCACGGCGTCGTGATCGTGAACACCCCTGGGGTCCTCGACGCATCCACCGCCGACGTGGCCATCCTTCTGATGCTGGCCGCCCGTCGGCGTGCCAGCGATGCCGAGGCTGACCTGCGAGCCGGGCGATGGGTGGGGTGGGGCCTCAGCGATCACCTCGGTCTCGACCTGAGCGGGGCGACGCTCGGGCTCGTCGGCTATGGGCGAATTGCCCGAAAGGTGGCGACGAGGGCTCTGGCGTTCGACATGACGGTGCTCCACCACACCCGGACACCCACCGGTGAGCCGGGATGGACGGCGTCACTTCTCGAGCTCGCCGCAGCATCAGACATCCTGAGCGTCCATGTGCCGCTGAGCGCCGAGACCCGCCACCTCGTCGACGTCGACGTGCTCGCCGCCATGAAGCCATCCGCAGTGCTGATCAACACGGCTCGAGGCCCGGTCGTGGACGAGGAAGCCCTGGCCGAAGCGCTCGGGAACGGTCGCCTGTGGGGCGCTGGCCTCGACGTCTACGACGGTGAGCCCACCGTCAACCCTCGCCTGCTGGCGGCACCAGGTGCCACGCTGCTCCCCCACGTCGGAAGTGCCACCGTCGACACCCGACGGGCGATGTGCCGCCTCGCCGTCCGAGGGGCGCTCGACGTTCTCGAGGGATTCACCCCGGAGAACATCGTCGCCCCGCCCGAAGAATGAGGCCTCCGGCTACTGCTCGCTGAGCTCCTCTATGAACGCAGAGAGGTGGTTCTGCTCGAACCGCTCCGGGGTCCACTTGAGCCCCGGGACGAGGTCTCCATCGACCACGTAGCCGCACGCGACCGTCGTCGATCCGTCAGAACGGACGACCTCGAGGGGGACACACCGGTAGAAGCCGTCTTCGTACTCATCAAGGGCGATCCACTCCTCGACCGACAGGCCCATCACCAGCGACCCGTGGGCGGCCTTCCGTGGGGCCGCCACCAATCCCGGGTAGCTCACCTCGGGGATCCTCATCGCAGCGAAGTCCCGGACGTTCGCAGGAGCGACCCAAGGCTCACGACCCAGCACGGCGCCGATGACGCCGGGGAACACGAGGGCCCCGTAGGCGAAGAGGGGCTCGCCCAGCCGCTCACGCATGCTCGGCGATGGGGAAGATAAGCGGCTCACCCGCAGCCTCGAGAATCGCTCGCTCCCGCTCATCGGAATCCATCGGCTCGAAGCGATTGGCTATCTCAAGGGTCTCGATGAGCACCTTGAGGTCCCCCGGCGTGGGGATCGCCACGACCCCTGGCGTGCTCAGCGCGAACCGGACGCCTCTTTCGAGATCGGCGACCTGGCGGTGAGGCTCGTACCAGCTTGTCGCCCACCGCTCGGTGTCCCCCCACGGACGGGCAGCGGTGGCCTTGATCGCCATGATCCCGACGTCGCGACTCTCGGCTTCCTCGACCAGTGCCTCGAAATCGGATCGATACTGCGGATCGGCCAGCATCCGCGGATTGACCGGGAGCATCACCGTGTCGAGGTCGTAGCGGCGGAGCGCCTCGCGCTGAGCGGCCGCCGTCCCCATGTCGTGGCCGGTGATGCCGATGAAACGACACAGCCCCTCGTCGCGGGCAGCCATGATCACCTCGAGCGCGTCGGCACGAGACTCGAGATCCTCGAGAGAGGTCACCGCGTGCAGCTGGTAGAGATCGAAGGCGTCGCACTCGAGTCGGGCGAGTGACGTCTCGAGCTGCGCGCGCACCCCCTCGGCGTTGCGCCGCTGTGTCTTGCATGCGACGAAGAGCTCCTCGCGGTGGGCACCGACGTGAGGGCCGAGCAGCTCCTCGGCCTTCCCATACTGCGGAGCCACGTCGAGATGGTTGACACCAGCAGCCAGCGAGGCCTCGAAGGCCCGGGCGGCCTCCTCCTCGGTGCACCCCCAGAAGGCAGCGCCGCCGAGGATGGCCAGCGATGAGAAGTGCTCGGTCCGCCCCAGTCGCCGTGTCTCCATATGCCCAAGGTAACGCAGAAGCCCCCGCAGCCACGGGAGATCTCAGTGGGTAGGTTCTATACACGGCCCATCACGATGAGGTCGAAATCAGGGGAGGAACACCATGATCACGCGCGACACCATCTTCATCAACGGCAAGTGGGTTCCGTCATCGGGATCCGGAGTCCTCGAGGTCATCGACTCGACGACCGAAGAGGTGATGGCGACCATTCCCGAAGGGACCGCAGACGACGTCGACCGCGCCGTCGCTGCCGCCAGGGCCGCCTTCCCCCGATGGGCTGCGATGCCCCGCGATGAACGATGCTCCCTTCTTGCCAAGGTCGGCGAGCGCCTCGGGCAGCGCATGGACGAGATCGGCGAGCTGATCTCCCACGAGGTCGGGATGCCACGAGGGCTCTCGGTCGCCATCCAGGCCGGGCTCCCCGTCTCGGCCTTCACCGAGATCAGCCGACACGTCGCCGAGTTCCCCTGGGAGGAAGAGGTCGGCAACTCGCTGGTCGTGCGCGAACCGATCGGGGTCGTCGGTGCCATCACTCCGTGGAACTATCCGCTCTACCAGATCTCCCTCAAGGTGGCCCCCGCACTGGCCGTCGGCTGCACCGTGGTCCTCAAGCCCAGTGAGGTCGCACCGCTCAACGCGTTCATCCTCGCCGAGGTGATCGACGAGGTCGGGCTGCCCGCTGGCGTGTTCAACCTGGTCACGGGCGTCGGTCCCGTCGTCGGCGAGGCGATCGCCGCTCACCCGGACGTCGACGCCGTCTCCTTCACCGGTTCGACTCGTGCGGGCAAGCGCGTCATGCAGGTTGGCGCCGAGACCATCAAGCGCGTGAACCTCGAGCTGGGCGGCAAGTCACCCAACATCATCCTCGAGGACGCCGATTTCCCCAAGGCCGTCGGAGCCGGGATCTTCGCATGCTTCCTGAACTCGGGCCAGACCTGCTCGGCGCTGACGAGGATGATCGTGCCTCGATCCAG
>JADGOD010000252.1 GCA_017883125.1 Acidimicrobiales bacterium | reverse complement strand
GTCGTCGTCGACGACCTCGACGAATCGGTCATGCTCCTGACCCAGGCGATCCTCTCCGCGCCGGCGGCCTCGGTGACGCTGGCCCAGATCCTTCGGGCCGGGGAGTCCACCGAGCCAGCGCAGGGACTTCTCTACGAGTCACTCGCCTACTCCACCCTCCAGTCCAGCGCGGTGTTCCGGGGATGGCTCTCCCGGCGGGTGTCGCCGTCCGCCACTCCGGAGGAGAGCGGCGAGGCGCTCGTGGCCTTCGAGCGGATCGACGACGAGATGCACCTCACGTTGAACCGGCCCGAGGTGCGCAACGCCCTCGGCTCGATGCTTCGCGACGCGCTGTGCGACGCGCTCAGCCTGGCCGCCGCCGACTCCTCGGTGACCAGGGTGCACCTCCGCGGCGCGGGTCCCGACTTCTGCAGCGGTGGAGACCTTGCCGAGTTCGGCACGGCCACCGACGGGGCGTCCGCCCATCTCATCCGCGTCACCCGGAGCCCGGCTTACCGCCTCTTGGCGTTGAGCGCCCGGGTGAGCGCACACCTCCACGGAGCCTGCATCGGGGCGGGGATCGAGATCCCGGCGTTCGCCGGCCACGTCGTCGCTGCCCCAGGGACCTGGTTCCGACTGCCCGAGATCGCCATGGGCCTGATCCCGGGCGCGGGCGGGACCGTGAGCATCCCGAGGCGGATCGGCCGCCATCGCACCGCGTGGATGGCGCTGACCGGCGAGAGGCTCGAGGTGGACCGTGCGCTCCGCTGGGGTCTCATCGACGAGATCGCCTGAGCGACCTCGATCAGCTGGTGATCCGGCCCATCCCGCCACTCGAGTACGCGCTCTCAGCATGCTGGGTGAGGTCGAGGCCGGTGAACTCGTCCTCTGGGGAGACCCGGAGCCCGAGGGTGAGATCGATCACCTTGGCGATGAGCCAGGTGACACCGAACGCGAAGGCCATCACCACCCCGGAGGCGAGCGCCTGGAGGCCGAGCAGGTGGACGCCCCCGCCGGTGAGGAGCCCGTTGGCGCCCGCCGGGTTGACGGACTTGGTGGCGAAGAGGCCGAGGAGGAGCATCCCGGACAGCCCCCCGATGCCGTGGACGCCGAGCACATCGAGCGAGTCGTCGTACTTCCAACGGAACTTCAGCCGCACCGCCATCGCACAGACCACACCGACGATGAGGCCGATCAGGAGCGCGGCCATCGCATTGACGTAGCCAGCGCACGGCGTGATCGCCACCATGCCGGCGACCGCCCCGGACGCGGCGCCGAGGGTCGTGGGGTACGCCTCCTTGGTCTTCTCGAAGATCAGCCAGCCGAGGAGCCCGGCGGCGGCGGCGCACTGGGTGTTCACGAAGGCGTGGACGGCGATGCTGTTCATCGACAGCGACGACCCGGCGTTGAAGCCGAACCATCCGAACCAGAGGATCCCCACGCCGAGGAGGCTGAGCGGGACCGAGTGGGGGGCCATCGACTCACGAGGCCAGCCGCGGCGCCTCCCCAGGACCAGGACCACCGCCAGTGTCGAGAACCCCGAGGTGATCTCGACCACGGTGCCTCCTGCGAAGTCGAGCACGCCTCGACGGGCCAGCCACCCCTCGGGGCTGAAGACCCAGTGGGCGATGGGCGCGTAGACCACCACGAGCCAGACGGCGATCAGCACGATGAACGCCGAGAACTTGATCCGATCCGTGGTCCCTCCGCTGATCAGCGCGGCGGTGATGATGGCGAACATCATCTGGAACGCCATGATCGACAGCGGCGACGCTCCCAGCCCGTGAAACCCGGGGAGGTGGTGGCCGAGGTTGGCGAACCCGGCGAGGGAGAAGTTGCCCACCAAGCCGCCACCGAGGTCAGGGCCGAAGGCCACCGAGCCGGCCACGAGGACCCAGAGCACCGTGACGAGGCCCATGGCGAGCAGGTTGTTCATCATGACGGCCAGCACGTTCTTCGTTCGGACCATGCCGCCGTAGAAGAGCGCGAGGCCAGGGGTCATGAAGAGGACCAGCGCGGCCGAGACGAGGACCCAGAGGGTGTCGACGGTGTTCATCGGCTGGCCACCTCGCGTTCGATTCGGCTCGTGGTCACAGTGCGTCGCTCCCCCGCTCGCCGGTGCGGACCCGCACGACGGTCTCCACGGGCACCACCCACACCTTGCCGTCACCGATGGTGCCGGTCTGCGCACTCTCCACGATGGCGGTGACGATCTCGTCGGTTCGGGCGTCGTCGACGAGGACCTCGATTCGGATCTTGGGGACGAAGTCCACGGTGTACTCCGCGCCGCGGTAGACCTCGGTGTGGCCGCTCTGGCGGCCGTATCCCTGGACCTCGGTCACCGTCATCCCGTTGACCCCGAGGGACTTCAGGATCTCCTTGACATCATCGACTTTGAACGGCTTGATGACCGCCACGATCAGCTTCATCGCTTCTCTTCCTCCTCGTGCCCGAAAGGCAGCGGCCGAATCGTACAGAAGCCACGGGTCCCATGCAGGAACAACCGACGCGGAAACCGGGCACCGGCGCCGTGCGCACGGTACGCTCCCGCGCACTGGCTCCTCTGCCATGGGGAGCCGAGGAGGGACGTCCATGGAACGGAGAGAGCTCGAGACGGTCATCTACGAGAAGGACGGTCCCATCGCCCGGATCATCCTGAACCGCCCCGAGGCGGCGAACGCGCAGAACCCGGCGATGGTCTGGGACGTCGAGAACTCCCTCAAGGATGCCGAGGACGACTACTCCATCAAGGTCGTCATCTTCAAGGCCAACGGCAAGGGCTTCTCCGCCGGCCACGACGTCGGCACCGGTGGAGGACCCACCTATCCCGAGTTCATCGAGGCCGCCGAGGCCGGCCACCCCTGGGGTGGCCAAGCCAAGCTGTTCATGTGGCCGATCCTCCACCTCTGGGAGTTCCAGAAGCCCACGGTCGCCGCGGTGAACGGCTACTGCATCGGCGGTGGCACGTACTTCGCCCTGCTGAACGACGTAGTCGTCGCCTCGGAGGATGCGTACTTCCAGATGCCCCTTCCCCAGGGGCTCGGGTTCCCGGGCGGCGAGACGATGATCGAGCCCTGGGTGATGATGAACTTCCACCAGGCCTACGAGTACCTCTATCTCTC
>JADGOD010000251.1 GCA_017883125.1 Acidimicrobiales bacterium | reverse complement strand
TTGCAGGCTGGAAAGCCTGCAACACACCCATGTGTGGCGGGCCTTCTGGCCTGCCGGGCTTCACCCGCTACCATTTCGCACACTGCGTGCGCATCGGCTTGATTGTTGCGCCCTTGCTTCTCATCGAAGCCGTGACAGCGGCGGGGCTGCTGTATCAAGGCCACCGCGAGTCCCCTTTCCTCGTCAGCGTGGGATTGATTCCCGTGATCTGGCTTTCAACGGCCCTGCTTCAGGCACCGCTGCACACGAAGCTCATGCGCGGCTTCAGCGCTGACACCCTCCGCCGGCTCATCCTCACCAACTGGCTGCGCACCCTGGCCTGGACCGCGCGCGGCGTGCTGGTGAGCTACGCTTTCGCAAGCTGAGATAGCTGCCCGCTTCCGGCCGCCGAGGGTGCCAAGAAAAAATCCCGCCAGCTCGAAAGCCGGCGGGATTTTGTGAAACGGGGCGCAAGGACCGAACGGCCTCAAACCTTCGCCAGAATGGCATTCAGCGTGGCGCTCGGACGCATTGCCGCCGTCACCTTCTTCTCATCGGGCTTGTAGTAGCCGCCGATGTCCACCGGCTTGCCCTGGACGGCCAGGAGCTCGGCGACGATCTTGGATTCGTTGGCGGCGAGCTCTTCGGCGATGGGCTTGAACTGGGCTTTCAGCGCGGCGTCGGCATTTTGTTCGGCCAGGGCCTGGGCCCAGTAGAGGGCGAGGTAGAAGTGGCTGCCACGGTTGTCGATGCCACCAAGACGCCGGCTTGGAGAGCGGTCCTTGTTGAGGAGGATGCCCGTCGCCCGGTCAAGCGTGTCGGCCAGCACCTGGGCCCGTCCGTTGCCGGTGGTCTGGGCGAAGTGCTCGAAGCTGACCGCGAGAGCCAGGAACTCACCGAGGCTGTCCCAGCGCAGGTAGTTCTCCTGGAGAAGCTGCTGGACGTGCTTGGGAGCCGACCCGCCCGCACCAGTCTCGAAGAGGCCACCACCGTTGATGAGCGGGACGATCGAGAGCATCTTGGCGCTCGTGCCCAGCTCGAGGATGGGGAAGAGGTCAGTCAAGTAGTCGCGGAGCACGTTGCCGGTGACCGAGATCGTGTTCTCGCCACGTCGGATCCGCGCCAGGGAGAACGCCGTGGCCTCGACGGGCGACATGATCTCGATCGTCAGCCCCTGGGTGTCGTACTCGGCCAGGTACTCACGGACCTTGGCGATCAGGTTGGCGTCGTGAGCGCGGTTCTCGTCGAGCCAGAACACCGTCGGGTCGCCTGTGGCCCGGGCCCGGCTGACGGCGAGCTTGACCCAGTCGCGGATCGGGACGTCCTTTGCCTGACACATCCGAAAGACGTCGCCCGCACTCACCGGCACCTCGAAGATGACCTGGCCAGAGGTGTCGACGACCCGAACCGCCCCGTCGGCAGCGATCTCGAAGGTCTTGTCGTGGCTGCCATACTCCTCGGCGGCCTGAGCCATCAGGCCCACGTTCGGCACCGATCCCATGGTGGCCGGGTCGAAGGCGCCGTTGGCGCGGCAGTCGTCGATGACCACCTGGTAGACGCCCGCGTAGCTCGAGTCGGGGATCACGGCGAGGATGTCGGCCTCCTCTCCGTCAGGACCCCACATGTGGCCAGACGTCCGGATCATCGCCGGCATCGAAGCGTCCACGATCACGTCACTCGGTACGTGCAGGTTGGTGATCCCCCGATCGGAGTCGACCATCGCCAGTGTTGGCCCGTCGGCCAGCTCTGCGTCGAAGGAGGCCCTGATGTCCGCGCCCTGAGGCAGGGCCGAGAGCCCTTCGAAGATCGCGCCCAAGCCGTTGTTCGGGCTCAGGCCGGCGGCGGCGAGGATCTCTCCGTACTGCTCGAAGGTCCTCGGGAAGAAGGCTCGGACGACATGACCGAAGATGATCGGGTCCGAGATCTTCATCATGGTGGCCTTGAGGTGCACCGAGAAGAGAACCCCTTCGGACTTGGCCCGGGCAATCTGGGCGAGGAGGAACTCGCGCAGCGGACCGACTCGCATCACGGAGGCATCGACCACCTCGCCGGCGAGGACCGGGATCGGGGAGCGCAGCTCGCTCGTCGTCCCGTCAGTCCCGACCAGCTCGACCCGGAGCGACCCGGGTGTGGCGATGATGGCGGACTGCTCCGTGGAGCAGAAGTCGTCGGCCGTCATGTGGGCAACGTTGGTCTTAGAGTCCGATGTCCAGGCCCCCATCCGGTGCGGATGCGTCTTCGCGTAGTTCTTGACTGACGCAGGGGCGCGTCGATCGGAGTTGCCCTCGCGGAGGACCGGGTTGACGGCGCTGCCGAGGAGTTTCTTGTAGCGGGTGAGGGCGTCTCGGTCATCGTCGGTCTGCGGGTCGTCCGGGTAGTCGGGAACCGAGTACCCCTTCGACTGCAGCTCAGCGATCGCCGCCTTGAGCTGCGGGATCGAGGCAGAGATGTTCGGCAGCTTGATGATGTTGGCCTCAGGAGTGGTGACGATCACCCCGAGCTCTGCGAGGGCATCGTCAGTCCGCTGGCCCGCTTCAAGGCGATCGGGGAAGGCGGCGATGATCCGACCGGCCAGCGAGATGTCTCTGGTCGTCACGCTGACGCCAGCCTTGGCCGCGAAGGCCCGGACCACCGGCAGCAGCGAGTAGGTGGCGAGTGCGGGTGCTTCGTCAGTACGGGTGTAGATGATCGTCGAGTCGGTCACGGGTGCTTGGCCTCCATTGATGCGTGCGTCTCTCTAAGTTAGACGGGTCCGCATCAAGGCCTCATCGCCCGATGGCGATGAGGGATCCCGACCCCCACGCGCGCCTCAGCGGCGAGCGCCATCGGATGACCTCGCGATCCCTCCTCTCCGCGGACATCACCGGAGAGGTCGGTAATGGACGAGATGCATCAAGGCCTGGCCCAGGCTTCCACGGGAGCCCTGGCCGGGACTTGAGGAATTGGTCTCGTCAAGTACAGACCTCTTGATCGGCATGCACATCAGTCAGCGAGCTACCAGCACTGGGGTCTGAGGGGATGGATCGGTGATTTCCAACTGAGACCCAGCCGCATCTTCAGAGTCATCTCAGCAGGTGCGCGGCTCGCTGAGCCGCAAGCAACCGTCCATTGATCAGTCGAAGCCCGTCAACGACGTCACTTGGAACGACGTCTAGAGCAAGATCCCTGCGATCTTGGCGTTGATGATGGACTCTTCATCGAGACCGATCTCCGCCATGATCACGTCGGTGTCCGCCCCGAGGTCCCGCGCCGGCGAGGCAGGAGAAGGCTTGCGGTCGAACTGGACGGGCGAGCTCACCATCGTCAGGGTGCGACCATCCCCGTAATCGACGTCTTGGACGAATCCGTTGGCGAGCGCCGCAGGGTCGCGTGCCAGCTCGCCGGCTTTCTGCACAATGTTCCACTGCCCCTCCTGGGTGGCCAGGAGTGCCGCCCACTCCGCCAAGGTCTTGGTCGCGAAGGTCTTGTCGAGCTCGTCGATGCAGGCGAGGAGGTTCGCAGCCCGCGACGCTTCATCGACGTAGTCGGGGTCCTCGATCAGGTCCTCTCGACCGATGACGGTGCAGAAGCCCGGCCAGTAGCGCTGTGCCTGGAGCATGCAGAGGGCCACGAAGCGATCATCCGAGGTCCGGTAGGTGTTCACCAGCGGGTTCGGCGACGCCGTTCGGCTCGCCTTGGGCATCTCGTCGACCCCGGTGAGCTTCGCGCCCACGATCCCGGGCTGGAGCGCCCACATCCCGGTGCCCAGGAGCGAGCCGTCGACCACCGAGGCCTCGCCGGTGCGATCGCGCTGGACGATGGCTGCGGCGATGCCGCCTGCGAAGATCGCTCCGCTGATGCCGTCGCCGAAGGCCCCGCCCGGCATGCCCAGCGGATAGGGCGACCCGTCCGGCGTCACCGCCGACGCGATGCCCGAGCGCGCCCAGAACGAGAGCGCGTCGTAGCCGCCCTTGTCGGCCTCCTCGCCAAGGGCCCCTTGGCCGTTGGCAGCGGCGTAGATGATGTTGGGGTTCACCTTCTTGATGTCGTCGACATCGATGCCGAGCTTCTTGCGGGCTGAGGGCAGGAGGCTGATGAGGAAGACGTCGGCGTCCGCCAGCATCTTGTAGAGGAGATCGGTGGCCCCCTCGACGTTGAGATCCATCGCGACGCTCCGCTTGCCGCGGTTGAAGATCTCGTACATGAAGGTGAAGCCACCGGTTCCCGGCGCGATGCCGCCCATGTTGAGGTTCCTGATCGGATCGCCGGTGGGAGGCTCGATCTTGATGACTTCCGCGCCCCAGTCGCTCAGCACCGCGCCGCACGACGGGACGAACGCCCACATCGAGACCTCAATGACCTTGATTCCCTCAAGTGGCCGCTGGCCCATCTTCTGCTCGCTTCCTAGATCGGAGCTAATCGCTGGTGCCACTGAAGATGCGCACCCGTGCTGCTGCTCATTATGGCGCGGCCAGCGCCCTCACTCGCCTCCGTGGGTCAGGTGCGACAGAGAGCAGACCAAGGCGAAGGCCGGAATCTCCTCCCACGCAGAGTCCGGGTGGGTGCCTACGCCTCGATCTGGGGGTCCGACCTGCTCTCGGGGTTCCCTCGGGTGGGCAGGCCGCATGATCCACAGCTGAGAATCCGCCAGCGGTACTCGTCTACGATCACCCTCGTTGGAGATCAACTTCTCCACGACCACGCGGGGCGTGATCCACGGCTACATCTGCTGGTCCACCCACGAAAGGGCGAGTCATGGCGCACAAGGTCGATCGCGAGAACGAATGGGACTACGTCATCGTGGGTGGCGGCTCGGCCGGGTGCGTGCTCGCCAACCGGCTGTCAGCTGATCCTAAGACCCGCGTGCTGCTCCTCGAGGCCGGGGGCTGGGACAAGGACCTGCGCATTCGCATCCCCGCGGGGATCTCCAAGCTCGGCGATCGCTATGACTGGGGCTACGAGGGGGCACCCGACACATCGCGCAACGACAAGGTCGACACCTGGAACTCCGGCAAGGTGCTGGGCGGAGGCAGCTCCGTCAACATGATGCTCTGGGTGCGGGGCGAGCGCTCAGACTTCGACGGATGGCGAGACCAGGGCTGCAAGGGCTGGGGCTACGACGACGTCCTCCCCTACTTCGAGCGGGCTGAGTCCTTCGCCGACGGACCGAGTCCGTACCGAGGTCGCAGCGGACCGATCGGAGTGACCCGCGTCTCGACACCACTCGAGGTGACCGATGACTTCCTCGCCGCGGCCGAGGAGGCAGGCCATCCGCGCAACCCCGACTACAACGGCGAGCGCCAGCAGGGTGTCTCAGTGGCGCAGGTCAACCAACGTCGCGGCATGCGGAGCAGCACCGCGCGGGCATACCTTGCGCCTGTCCGGAAGCGGCCCAACCTGACCATCAAGACCGATGCGCTCACCACTCGGGTGCGCGTCGAAGCAGGGCGCGCCGTCGGCGTCGAGTACGAGCACGAGGGCCAGTCCCTCTATGCACCTGCCGCGACAGAGGTGATCTTGAGTGCCGGCGCCCTCGCATCACCGAAGCTGCTGATGCTCTCAGGGATCGGGCCGGCGGAACACCTGCGCGAGAACGGCATCGAGGTCCGCGTCGACGCACCGGCCGTCGGCACGAACCTCCAGGACCACGCCTACGGCATGATGATGTACACCACGGAGGCCGGCACTCTCGCCGAGGAGCTCAAGCCGTGGAGGGCCCTCAAGCACGGGATCAACTACGTCTTCCGACGCCGAGGCGCCCTCACGATGTCAGGTTGCACCGCCATCGTGTTCTCGCAGGTCACCGGCGCGATGCCGACCGAGGCCGAGATCATCTTGATGCCCATCGGTATGACGTTCCAGAACAAGGCAGGTGAAGAGACCTCCGAGCACGGCACCAGCGACGTCAAGATGCTCCCCCACGGCCTGATGGTGTACCCCAGCTACGTGCACCCCACGTCGCGGGGGACCGTGAGGCTCGCGTCGAACGATCCATCGGCGGCACCAGCGCTTGAGCACGCGCTCCTGAGCGGCGGAGACATGACGTTGCTCATCGCCGCATGCCGTCAGGCGCGCGCCATCTTCCACACGTCGGTGATGAAGGCGAGAGCCGTCGTCGAGATGCTCCCAGGCGACAGCGTGCAGACCGACGAGGAGTGGGCCGCATTCCTGAGCAACTCCTCGTTCCGCCCGTACCACCCGACAGGAACCTGCCGAATGGGCTCGGACGACAGCTCTGTCCTTGACCCAGAGCTTCGAGTCCGCGGGGTGCAGGGATTGCGTGTCGTCGACGCGTCGATCTTCCCAACCATCACGAGCGGCAACACGAATGCTCCCACCATCATGGTCGCCGAGAAGGCCGCTGATCTGATCCTGCGCGGCAGCATGTCGGAGTGAACGACTTCTCGAGCTGTAATCGTCGAGATCGGGACCAGACGGCCACGACTGAAAGCAGCCCCGGCTCTGCCTGGTAGCGGACCGGGGCGAGAGGTATGACGTGGAGGCCGGCTTTGGTGGACTGTCGCGACACCAGTTGGTCGGCGCGGACGGTCACGAAACGACGAAGTCCCGGCTCCTCCGAGGAGAAACCGGGACTTCGGTGCTTGGTTCGCACCATTTTGGGTACAAGCCTTTTGGTGGCGGGGGTAGGATTTGAACCTACGACCTTCGGGTTATGAGCCCGACGAGCTACCAGACTGCTCCACCCCGCGCTGGGAATCAAAAGGATAGCACCCCCTGCAGGGGAAAGGGTTCCAAGCGCATTGGCTCATGGCCCTGATCCACTTCTGCTCGCGACGGAGAGAGAGGTTCCAGGTTCTCCCGCTCGATGGACCGTCCATCTCCGTTGTGTCCTACCATTCGTGCGTGATCAAGCGACTGGTGGCTCCGTTCCTCGCCGTATCGATCGGAGCCGCCATGCTCGCGAGCGGCGGTTCGCCAGCAGATCAGCCCGAATCCCAGCAGTACAGCCCAGCGAGGACAACGGGGCTCGCAGCGCTCTCCGATCTGGCCGCGAACACCTACGTCAACGGAGCGCTGTCGTCCGCTGGAGGGCCGTTCATGACGGACCGGTTCGGCCGGACCATCATGCTCAACGGGGTCAACGCCGTCTACAAGCGCGCTCCCTACACCTTGACCGTCCTTCCGAACCAGCCCAACTCGCTCGGGCCAGCTGACGCCCAGCGGATCGCCAGCCTGGGGTTCAACGTCGTTCGCCTCGGCGTCATCTGGGCCGGGATCGAGCCGGGATCTGGAGGCCCGAACCAGCCCCGGGTCTGCACGCCCGGCCCGTACAAGGACCCCGGCATGTGGAACGGAGCGGTCGCTCAGAGGTACATCGACCAGGTCGCCAAGGTCGTCACCGAGCTGGGGAAGCGACACATCTACTCGCTCATCGACATGCACCAGGACGTCTGGAGCTCGGACTTCAGCGGTGAGGGCGCCCCGTCGTGGGCCACCAGCACCAGCGGAAATCCTGTCGTCATCTACCCGGGGCGGTGGTCGAACAACTACTCGAACCCGGCGGTCGATGCGGCGTTCTCCAACTTCTTCAACAACAGCGTCGTCGGCGGCCTCCAGCAGAACTACCAGCAAGCGTGGCAGGCGGTGGCGGCCCGCCTGGCGAGCAACCCATGGGTCGTCGGCTATGACCCGATCAACGAGCCGCTCGCCCTCCGCCACGCGATAGGGGCGTCGGACCGCCTCTACACCACCGGTCTCTCATGTCTCTATGGCGGGAGCGGAGGCAACACGGTCGAGATCGACACCAAGCAGGTCCTCCCGTGCCCCTCGACGGTTCCGAAGATCGGGCTGATCTCAGTGTTGAGGAACACCGACACGAACCACCTGATCTTCCCTGAGATCGACAACGCGTCCGATAGAGGGCGGACCCTCTTCGTCACCCCGGGCAAGAACCTCTCGCGCATCGTCTACAACTTCCACGACTACTGCCCGGAGCGCAGTGGGAAGACGGGGAACCCGACGAGCCCGGAGAGGTGCTCGAACACCGCTCTCATCCAGCTCATCAAGGAGGCGCAGCTCAGGCCGCTCTTCGCCAACAAAGCGCTTCCGAACGGACCAGCGATGATGATGACCGAGTTCGGAGCCACATCGGACCCGACCCTCGCCGACTACCTCGTCTTGGATGCCGCCACCATCGGTCTGAGCTGGGCGTGGTGGGCGTGGCGCTACTACGACGACCCCACCGGAAGCTCGGCTGAGGCGCTGATCGACGACTCGAACCAGTACAGCCCGGTCAAGCCCGTCCTCAGCCAGACCCACACCGTCGCCGTCGCCGGGACCCTGCTCAGCTCCCAGTTCGCGCAGATCACCGGGAACTTCTCTCTCGTCTACCAAGCCAACACGGCGATCAAGGCACCAACGACGATCTTCGTCTCCCCGACCACCTATCAGGTCGGCTACTGCGCTTACGCCACCGGAGCGACGGTCACCTCAAAGCCAGGATCGCCCTACCTGACGGCATCGAACACTACAAACGGAGCGACGGTCGTCATCCGGATAGAGCCAGGGAAGTGCGTCCAGTCATCCTGAGGGCTGGCTCGCGGTTTGCCGGATCCGGCTTCTCTGAGCAGACTGAGGACCCAGACGAACGAATCCTGAGGAGGAACTGATGTCGGCAGCAAGCGAGAAGGCCTTCGCACTCTATGAGTCCAAGATCGGAGAGGACGAGGGGACCGGCGACTGGTTCCAGATCACCCAGGAGACGATCAACGGCTTCGCCGACGTGACCCTCGACCGCCAGTTCATCCACGTCGACCCAGAGAGGTGTGCCACGTCGTCGCCCTTCAAGGTGCCGATCGCGCACGGCTTCCTCACCTTGTCGATGCTTCCGCACCTCACGAAGTCGATCCCGACCGACGCCGACCTCACCAAGGGAAAGGTGATGGGCGTGAACTACGGCTTCGAGAAGGTTCGCTTCATCAACCCGGTTCCGGTGAACTCCAACATCCGGGCCAACTCAGTCCTGAGCGCCGCGCTCCACAAGGGAGACGCCATCCAGGTGACCCGGACGATCACCGTCGAGATCGAGGGTCAAGCCAAGCCGGCGCTCGTTGCCGAGTGGCTCGTCCAGACGGTGTACGGCTGAGAGGTTCCCTCCGAGACCGCAGGGCCCCGGGGCGCCTAGGAGCGAAGTCCTCTTAGGCTCCGTGGGGCGCCGCCGGCGCTCACTTCCGCATCGAAGAGACCGTCTTCGGCTTCGTGCTGACGCTCTTCACCGTCGTGGTCGTCCCGCCGTGAGCGGTCACCTTCGACGCAGCGGTCTTCGACGTCGTGGTGGTGGTCGAGGTCGGCGGGGTGGCGGACGTTCCGGGCCCGAGGAGCGCCTGGGCGGCCAGCAGGTCCTGGTACATGGTCTGGATGGCGGTCTGGTACCCGGCCAGGTCTCCAGCCTTGAGCGCCGCCTGCGCCTGGGTGTAGGCCGTTTGAGCCTGGTTGAGTAGGGCGATCGCTGCCGCCATCGAAGACGACGGAGGCGACTCACCGGTGCTCGGCGTACCCGTCGGCAACTCCACTGCGGCGGACAGCACGTTCGAGAGGGCGACGGACAGCGACGACTCGATGTCGACGTGCTGGCCGAAGACGGCAATCACGAACTTCAGCTGAGGGAGCGGATTGCCCGAGCTCGTCACGTAGAGCGGCCTGATGTAGAGCATCGACTGGTTGATGGGGATCATCAAGATGTTCCCGAGCAGGACGTTCGAGCCGTGCTGATCGAGCGGCGTGATGATCGAGGAGACCTTGGCGTTCTGCTGGATCTGCGCGTCGGCCATCACAGGGCCGATCGTGTTCTGTCCCGACGGCGTGACGTACGCAGTCAGCTGGCCATAGTTCGCCGGATCCGAGGTCCCCACCATGAACGCCGAGAGGTTCTGGATGTTGTTCCCCTGAGAGATGGGGACGTAGGCGTCGGTGATGGTGAAGGTCTGGGTCGAGGAGCCGGGAAGGGACTCGACCTGGTACATCGGGCTCATCCGCTGAGCCCCCTGGATCGTGACGCCTTGGGCGTTGGTGGACTGGGTGAGGGCGAGCGTCTGGGACGGAGGCCCGGCACCTGCGGTGAGTGAGATCGTCCATGCATCACCGGCGTTGTAGAAGGCGGCGGCGTTCGTCAGGTGGTAGCGACCGTAGGTGGCGACCTGGGCGGCGAAGAGATCTTCGGGGTAGCGAAGGTGAGCACGGAGCTCTGCGGGCATCTTGCTGCTGGACGTGAAGAGGCTCGGGAACGCCGCTTCGTAGGCCCTGATCAGCGGATCCTTCTGATTGACGACGTAGAAGTTCATCGCCCCGGTGTACGCATCGATGACGACCTTGACCGAGTTGCGGGCGTAGTTGTAGCTCCCGGGCAGTCCGCTCCCCGTCGGGACCTGGAGGTTCGACGCGTTCTGGCTGTAGGGGTACCGGTCCGAGGTGGTGTAGCCGTCGAGGATCCACTTCATGTGGCCGTCGATCAGCACGCTGTAGGGGTTGGCGTCGAACGAGAGGAACGGCGCCGCCTTGCTCGCCATCGCCTGGACGTCTCGAACGAACATGATCCGGCTGTCGTTGGTGACCAGGTTCGAGATCAGGAGGTTGAAGTCTCCGAGACGGAGCGCGAAGGCAGCTCGCCGGAGGATCCCGTTGATGGGCACGCCACCGTTGCCCTTGTAGTGATTCTGGACGTTGACGCCGCTGGTGGTCTGGTAGTCGAGCTCGAGCTGCTTGGAGTTCACCACGACGTAGCCGGGCTGGCCGAGCCCGAAGAACGCACCCGCCTGGGTGACCGATGGAAACCCGTTGCTCGAGACGGGGGGGACGTTCCCCACCCCGAAATTCGGGTTCCCGTTCGTCTGGACCTGGTTCGCCGGAGCGACCGCCATCCCCAGGCCGTGGGTGTAGACGAGATGGCTGTTGACCCAGCTCGCAGCCGGGAGGTCCGCCCCGTTCAGCTCACGCACTCCTGAGAGCGTGGGCGTCATCTGCCCGCCGATCGTGTAGCGGTCGACACCGAGGGTGCTGAAGGCGTAGTACGAGCGGAGGCCTTGGAGCTTCTGGAACGTCTGCTGGGTGATCTGGGGATCCGGGTCCCAGAGCCGGATGTTGGCCAAGGTCTGCGCGTTGGCCTGGACCGCCGTCGGATCGACCGATGACGTGCCGGCGAACGGCTTCTGGACGACGCCGGTCAGCCCGAACGCCTGGCGTGTCCCCTCGATGTTCCTCTGGATGTAGGGGATCTCAAGCGAGCTCTGTGCCGGAGTCACCTTGAGGGCCTGGAGGAGAGCCGGGTAGATCACGCCGATCACCAGTGCCACGAACGCCCAGAGGCCGAGGGCGAGGACTGGCAGCGTCCAACCCTGGCGCCAGATGTTGGCCAGCAGGATCGCCGCAGCGAGCAGTGAGAGCCAGAACAGGAGCTGGATCGCTGGGAGACGGGCGTGCACGTCGGTGTACGTGAGACCCTCCACATTGCCGTTGGTCGACGTGGTCATCGCATAGCGCTGGTAGAAGTACCCCGCCGCCTTGGTGATGGCGATCAGTGCCAGGAGCACCGAGAGGTGGACCTTGACCATCGGGCGGACCCGAGGGCTCACCCGCTGGCCCCTGATCCCACCGTTCAGGTAGTGGAAGATCGAGGAGATCACCGTGATCACGACGAGGGAGACCAAGAACCAGCTCACGAGGAACTCGATGAACGGCAGCCGGAAGACGTAGAAGCCGATGTCCCGACCGAACTGAGGGTCCTTGACCCCGAAGCTCTGGGAGTGCGTGAACAGAATGTAGGACTGCCACTGACCGATGGCGGTCACACCGGCGGCGAGACCGAGTATGACTGCGAGACCGGCGTAGATCCTCTTGGAGTAGGGGCGCACCGCCATCTGGTAGCGACGAACCATCTCGTCTTCCGGATCGACCAGGACCGCCGTCTTCCCGATGCGGTCGACGATCAGAAGGTTGATCCACAGACCCAGGAAGAACAGGAGCCCGAAGACAACGGTGAGCCCGACCTTGACGCCGAGAAGGCCGGAGAAGACCTTCTGCTTGCCCACCGAGGCGAACCACATCTGGTCCGTCCACAACCCGGCCAGCGACCGGAGCGATCCAAGGAGGACCACCACGGCGATGCCGATGGCGATCAGCCAGACCTTGCGCCGCGAGCGCGCCGGAGAAGGTTGAGCGGCCAGGTCTTCAGAAGAGCGCATCGCCTGAGGATCCTACGCCAGGGTTCGTCTCTCTACGCGATCACCTCTCGGGACAGGGGCCGATCGCCCGGTTCGCTCGAGATCCCTAGGTGAGAACGGGAAGGATGAGACACCGGCAACCGGCGTGTGCCGGCGGATACGCCTGTCCGGTGGGGAAGGTGGACCCCGCTTGGACCGTCCCCGCCAGAGCGTTGTCGGCGCAGTCCGGGCATGGCGACGTCACGCCACCAGCGACCCACCGGGCCCCACCGTCGGCGATCACGGCGATCACGGCGGCGGAGAAGGCTTCGAGGGCGGCGTCGCCGACGAACCTCTCGAGGCGGGTACCCCGCCACTCGCGGAACGCGGCGTTCACCTCGCTGGTCGGATCGTCGGAGACGAGCGCGCCCTCGAGGCGCCGGCGGAGCGGTCCGACGATGTGGACGGCGAGGGACTGAGCGATCGAGACCACCGCCCCGTCCGAAAGCCCGAGTCCGTGGTGCACGCCACGGTCGACGGCGAAGCTCCGCCCGGCGTCGGCAGCATCACGGAGAGGGTCTACCGACGCTGCAGCGAGCGCCGAGAGCTGCGTCTCCTCTGGATCAAGGAGCGATGCATCGTGGGTGTTGCTGGCCCGGAGTGCGTCGAGCAGGCGATTCTGCTCATCCTGGAGTGAGCGCTTGACCTTGCGCGCCAGGGTCGAGCGGGAGGCCGAGATCGCTGCATCGCGTGCCGCCATGGCTTGAGTGTCAGGACCACTCGGCACCGGGACCTCGGCGTGAGGCTCCGAGGTCGAGCGGGCAGGGGGCTCGTCGACCTCGTCGTGAGCACTGGCCCTGATTTTGGCGAACAGCTCCTCGACGAGGCCGGGCTCCGGGGGGGCAGCGGACTCGTCGAAGAGGCCGTCATCGCCCGGGGCGGTCACCTGGTCAGACAGGGACTCGTCGCCGGGTGCGGGGCCCGAGGCCGTCTCGTCGAGCGCCTCGGCCATCGCATCTCGCTCGACCTCCTGCGCCGTCGGCTGCCGCCGCGCTACCTCTTGGGCGGCAGCACGGGCCGCATCGTCAGAGTGAGAGATCTCCTCGGTGAGCCGATCGACCGTCTCTCGGACGTCGAGGATCGACGTGGCCAAGCGGTCTCGGGCGGCACGGAGCTGCTCGATCTGAAGATGCATCATCCGTCGACGCGCGTTCTGGTCAGCGAGGACGCGGTTCCTTGCCTCTTGAGCCTGGTCGATCATCGCGCGGCCCTGCTCGTGTGCCCGGGCCACAAGCATCTCTCCGTCGGTTCGGGCTTGCGCCAGGATCTTCTGCGCGGTGGCCTGCGCGTCGCTCTCCAGGTTCCCTGCCGCGACCTCCGCATCGCCGATCCGACCGGCCGCCTTCTGCTCGGCATCCACGGTCAGAGCGCTGGCTCGATGATGAGCCCCCTGGACCATCTCGGTGGCCTGAGCCTGTGCCGACTCCAACAGCACGCGGGCCTCTTCGTGCGCAGCCCTCAAGACCTGCGCGCTCTGCTGGCCCAGCGATGAGGTGAGCATGGCCTCATCGATGACCGGGTTCCTCGCTCGCTCATCGGCTTCGGCAACGGCGCGACGCAGATCGGCTTCGCGAGATTCACATGCCTCGAGCTCACGGCTGACGAGCTCGAGGAACGACCGGACCTCCTGCGAATCAAAGCCCCTCCGGACCAACGTGAACGACGCTCGAGAGACGTCGTACGGGGTGATCCTCGCTGACGAGATTGTGCTTCGGTCCTCTGCCATTCTCCGAGCCTACGGCCCGGGGACCCTCGAGGTGAGGCTCTCGGTCGTTCCATTTGCCATGGTGATGGTTCCCCCGAGCCGCATGAGCGCGTTGAGCGCCTGGTCGAGCGTCGAGACCGCCTTGATCCGGAGCGTTGACGTCGCCTTTGATCTCGCAGCGCTCAGCTCTTCGACAGGCACGAGGAAGAGAGTTGCTCCTGCCCTGGAGACGGCGATCGTCTTCTGAGGCACGCCGCCGACGTCGCCAACCTGCCCACCGGGGTCGATGGTTCCGGTCGCCGCCAGGACCCGATGGTGCACCAGGTTCCCGCCGGAGAGCTGGTCGATGATCCCGAGGGTCATCGCCAGCCCGGCGGAGGGCCCTCCGATGTTGTCCGTTGAGATCGAGATCGAGATCGGGAACGAGTACCTGATGTCGTTGTCCAGCGAGACACCGAGGTATCCCTTGGATGGGCCGGTCACCCCGGGACACGACGGAGCGGGTCGATCATCGGGCGGCTCTCCGAGCGTGACGTTCTTGACCTGCGGCGTCCCGTTGGTGATCGTGCCGTCAGGGTGGATGGTGGCCACTCTGACGGTGAGCGCCACCCGGGAGCCGGCGACCAGGCTGTGAACGTCCGAAATGACCCCGCACGCCGTGCTCACGGCGCTCCCGTTCACCGCGGTGATCACGTCGGCCACAGACACCTGCCCCGTGGCCGGGGCGTGCTCGCCAACAGCGGTCACCACCGCTCCATCCGGTGCCGCTCCGACCTTGTAGCCCAACCGGGTCAACGCGGCCGTCTTCGCCGCATTCTTGGACTGGTCCATCTCGAGGTATCCCTGTGCGTCGAGCTCGCTGACGCTCACCCCCGAGGGGACGAGGGCGGACGCCGGGACGATGTCGTTCGAGCTATCCAGCTTCGCCGGCAGGTAGGTCAGCCAGCTCAGCGGGGTCAGCAGCACATCGGTCAGCATGATCTTGCCGCCCACGGCCTTGCCCGTGTGACCATCGATGGTGATGAGCGGCGCCACCGGTTGAGCACCGCCCGGCGAGATCGCGAACTTGCCGGTGTCGATGCGAGAGGCGATGAAGCCGGCCGTCACGAGGACGACGAGGACGATGAGCGCCACTCGGACGACCTTGCGTTGGCGGCTCACTGACTTCGGGGGAGGCATACTGCCTTCGTGGGTCACGATCCCGACACCGTACCGGTCACATCGTTCCTCGCGCGACGCGCGGAGGTTCTGGCGGCGGGCAGATCATCAGCCGACGCCGACATCTCCCTGGTCGACGCCTCGCTCAACGACGACGATCCCTTCATCCGTGTGACCGCGCTCGGCGCGCTTTCCGCCCAAGGTCGCCTGACCGGTGACGCTCTCCTCGCTGCGCTCAACGACGAAGCCCCCGAGGTGCGCCTGCGGGCCGCACAGCTCGCCCCGAAGGCCGTCGGAAGAGGAAGCCGGCGGCGCCTCGCCGAGGAGCTCCGCTCCCGGCTCACCGATCCTGTTCCCATCTGCGTCGTTGCCGTCCTGGTGGCGATCGCCGATCGCCATGACCATGGGGCTGCAGAAGCCCTGTGCGCGCTGGCGGCCACCCACCGAGATCCGCTGGTCGTCGAAGAGGCCGTGGCCACGCTCGGCGCGCTGGGCGACGAGATCGGTCTCGACACCGTGCTCGCCGCGACGACCGGCAAGCCAGCGCTGCGACGCCGAGCGGTGGCGGCGCTCGGCGGGTTCAGCGGTCCTCGGGTCGAAGAGGCGCTCGACCGACTGGCCGACGACCGCGACTGGCAGGTCCGCCAAGCCGTGGCGATGCTGCGCCGAGGTGACGATCCCGACGGCTGATCCTCAGCGGTCGGCCGCTTGAAAGAGCGGAGCCAAGCGCCCGATGTCGTCGAGGCACCGTCCAGCCCCCTCGATCACGACGCCGACCGGGTTCGCGGCGAGATGGACCGGCACCGATGTGCCCGCCGCCAGGCGCTCGACGAAACCATCCAGCAGCCCTCCGCCTCCGATGAGATGGATGCCTTCGAAGATGGCGTCCTGGGCGAACTCAGGCGGAGAGTCAGAGAGGCACGTCGCAACCCCTTCGATCATCGACTTGACCAGATCTTCGATGGCGGCGGCGACGACGGAGGTGGTGACCTCGGCCACTGCGGGCTCGCCGGTCCCGGTGAGTCGTCCGTGGACCTCGGCGATCAACGGCTGCGCCTCGGGGTCGACTGACGCCACGTCGATCTTGATCCTCTCGCTGACCCGGTCCCCGATCACCACGTCGAACCGGTGGCGCAGGGAGTCAGCGATCGCCCGATCGAGATCCCGCCCGCCGACTCGGAGCGCCTTGAGCGCCACCACGCCACCGAGTGAGATCACCCCGGCTTCGGAGGTACCCGCTCCGACGTCGACGATGACCGAGCCGACCGGATCATGGACGGGAAGACCGAGTCCGATCGCCCCGGCCATCGGGGCGTCGAGCAGGAATGCCGACGAGGCGCCAGCCCGGCGTGCCGCCTGCTTGAGCGCTCGTCGCTCAATCGATGTGGCAGCAGCGGGGACCGTCAGGAGGACGCGTGGCCGGCTCATCCTGGACACTCCGACCCGCGCCAGGATCGCCCGCAACATCCGCTCGGCCATGTCGAAGTCGGTGATCGCTCCTTGGCGGAGAGGCTTGACGATGACCACGTGATGGGTGGTCCGACCCACCATGTCATAGGCCTCACTGCCAAGCGCCCGGACCTCGCGGGTCCTCGTGTCGACCGCGGCGACCGTTGGCTCGTCGTAGACGAGGCCCCGGCCCTTGAGGTACACACGCGTCGCCGAGGTCCCAAAATCAATCGCCAGATCTCGTGCCACGAGGTCCAACTGTACGGCTCCGGGCCGCCCGGTATTTACGGTGGTCGATGAGTAGCCTCAAGCCTTGTGAGCGATGACGAACTGCACCCCCGTGGCGAGCACCACGACGGTTCCGACGATCCGGAGGAATCCGGAGGGTCGTCGGCCGGATCCGCGGGATCGAACCTGCTCCCGCCCCCGGCTCGCTCCTGGGTCCACCCCTCCGAGCTCCCGAGCTTCTTGGGCACCTCCACCACAACCCACGCAGCGCCGACCCCCAACCGGTGGGTCCAGGCTGCGGTCGGGGTCGCCGCATTGACGCTCCTCAGCGCTGGGGTCTTCGTGTGGTCGACCACCTCTGCGAAGTCGCCGGAGACCCTCTCGGCGCTCTCGGTCCCCGGAGCGCCCACACAGATCCAGCCGGTCGCCAGCTCGATGGTTCCTCTGCAGATCACCACCGGATCGGTCCACACCGTCGGATCCGGCCTGGTGATCGAAGACGGAACGATCATCGCCACCACCGCGCCTCTCACGGCTCAGAGCAGCGTGACCGCCATGGACGCGCACCATGTCCGGTCCCCGGCCACCATCGTTCGCTCTGACGCCGCCACTGGGCTCACGCTCCTCTCCCTGCCAAGGCACCTCCCCACGGCAACAACCTCGGCTGCAGTCACCACGTCGTCGCTCGCCAGCTCCCTCGCCGCCATCTCGGTGGCCGTCATCGAGCGGCGCGGCGCAGCGGTCATCGAGTGGTCAAGAGCGACGATCCGCTCGTCGGACAACCCGCTGGTCGTCGACCATGTCACGCTCGGGACCCTGACGGCCCCGAACCCACTCGATGCGACAGCCGGGTCATGTCTGGTCGCCTCTGACGGAACCATGATGGGCATCGCCGCTCCGAGGCTCGGGCCACATGCCTACCTGCCAGCGTCCCTGATCGTTGCGCTCTCTCGGCAGCTCCTCGAAGCGCCCACGATCATGCACGGGATCCTCAAGATCCAGGGGAAGACCTCGCCCCGCGGTGGCGTCGAGGTGGTCACCGTCGACCAGCTGGGACCTTCCGCCGGAGCTCTCCAGCCCGGCGACGTGATCACCGAGGTCAACACCACATCGATCCGATCGACGTCGGACCTCGTCGACACCCTCTATTCGATCCCGGCAGCGACTCAAGTCACGCTGGCGGTGACCCACGGCCAGAGAACCCGCAGCGTGACCCTCGCGCTGGTGGCCTCCACCTAGGATTGAGAGCGCCATGGATCAGCCCGATAGCCCCTTCGACGGTCTCCTCGGTGACCTGCTCAAAATCTTGGGCGGCCAGGGAGGCGGATCCCCCTGGCTCGAGTCGGCCAAGGCGCTCGCTGTCGGCGTAGCCACGGACGGCTCCCCCGAGGAGAATCTCGATCCCTTGGAGCGGATCGCGTTCGAGCAGCTGCTCGACGTCGCCGGACGTCACGTCGCTGAGATCACCGGACGGGTCAGCCCAGCGAACCTGTCGATCACCCCGGTTGGCAGAGGAGCATGGGCGCTGAGCCAGCTCGATGCCTGGCGTCCGGTCATCGAGACCGTGGTGGAAGCTCAAGCCGAAGCGACCGGAGCATCGCTCGCCCAGCTCACCGGTGACATGGGCGCCGGTGGAGCGCCAGCTCTCTTCAGCCAGTTCGCGGACCTCCTCGGCCCGATGCTCCTCGGCCTGCAGTTCGGCTCAGCCGCTGGACATCTCGCAGAGCGAGCGCTCGGAAGCTACGCCCTCCCCCTCCCGTGGCCTCAGGGCTCGGATCTCCTGATCGTTCCGAAGAACGTGGCGGCGTTCGCATCGGACTGGAGCCTTCCGCTCGACGAGGTGCGCCTCTTCGCACTGACACGGGAGCTGGCCGGCCAAACGGTGTTCGGTGACCCGTCGATCTCTGCACGGATCACCGAGCTCCTCGAAGCGGCCATGGCCGATTCGATGCGGGCGCAGAAGTCGCTCATCGAGAAGATGACGAGCTCAGGCGATCCTGAAGCGATCAACGCCATGTTGACCGACCCCGACGCACTTCTCTCAGAGCTGGTCTCCCCAGGAGGGCAGGCGTCGTCGGCGAGCCTGACGGCAGCGACCACGGCACTGGGTGCCTATCTCGATCATGTGGCCGACTCGGTGGCGAGCCGGCTGACCTCCAGCCACGCACTTCTCCATGAGGCGTGGCACCGCTACCGGGTGACCGATGCCAAGGGCGAGCAGGCTGCCGGGGGCCTCTTCGGACTCGATCTCTCTGCGGGAGAGGTCGAACGGGGCCAGTCCTTCGTGGCGGGCGTTCTCGAGCGCCAAGGCGAGACTGGTCTCGCCAAGCTTCTCATCGACGGCTCGTCGTTGCCGACGCCGGCGGAGATCGATGCACCGGGCCTCTGGCTCGAGAGGATCAGCCTGCCAGAACTCGGTGAGCCCGGCTCGGCTTCGCAGCCGACCTGACCTCAGGCGCTCGCTGCCGGAGCCTCTTCGCCAGCCTCTTCAGGGATCCCGAGATCCCAGTCGAGCAGCAGGTGCTCTCTCTCGGCGTCACGGTTGACCCGCTCACGATTCCGCCGGAACTGGGGATCGTGGGGTGGAAGCAGGATGAGGCGAGCATTGACGCGGGATCGGAAGCTGTCGATGGTCTCCTCGTCGCCCCAGACCGCCTGGATATCCCAATGGGGCTCCACCGGTCCGAGATAGACGATACGGACCTGTCCGACCGGCTCGACCTCTTCTTCTTCGCCCTCCATGACCACCTGGCTCATTCATGCCTCCCAGCACGTCGATACGTCCTCATGCTACTCGGCGCATTGCCCGGTCGATCTCGGAACATCGTTTTCTAAGAAATGCCTAAGGACCTGGACCTTTATCGTTATTCAGGGGTACAATTGATCTAGAAGAGGAGGGAAGAGTCAATGGACACAGAATGGATGGCAGAAGGAAAGTGCCGGACGATCGTCCCTGAGACGTTCTTTCCCAGTGACGGTCTCGGTGTGATCCGAGCTCAGCGCATCTGCGCATCGTGCCCAGTGGTCGAGCGGTGCCTAGAGTACGCGCTCGAGAACCACATCGACCATGGGGTTTGGGGAGGGTGCTCTGAGCGAGAGCGTCGTCGCCTGCTTCGAGCTCGTCGCCAGCGGGCTCAAGTCTCGGCCGGCTGACGCCCCGTCCCACCGGACATCCGGTGTTCGAGTGCGTGGTCAACGTCAGTGAGGGTCGCGATCTGACATGGCTGGACAAGGTGACGTCGACGCTGCGAGGTGTCGCCGATGTTCACCGAGACGCTGACCACAATCGGAGCGTCGTCACCCTTGTGGGGGAGGGCGGCGATCTGGTCGATACGGTGCTCTCCCTGGCTCGCGTCGTGGTGCGCGACCTCGATGTCGGTCGCCATGAAGGGGTTCACCCCCGGATCGGGACATTGGACGTCGTGCCGTTCGTCCCACTGGGCTCCGCCACCCTCGATCAGGCCGTTGACCTGCGGGATCTCGCCGCCAACCGCTTGGCGCACGAGCTCGATCTCCCGGTCTTCCTCTACGGCCCCCTCCTCGATGGCACGGTGCGCTCCCTGCCCGAGGTCCGCCGAACGGCGTTCACAACCCTGGTCCCCGACCTCGGGCCTGTTGACCCTCACCGTCGAGCCGGTGGCGTGGCAATCGGAGCCCGCCAGGTGATGGTGGCGTGGAACCTCTGGCTCGAGGGGGTCTCGCTGGCCGATGCCCGACGGATCGCTGCATCGATTCGCTCCGAGAGCGTTCGAGCCCTCGGCATGGAGGTCGAGGGGGCCGTTCAGGTCTCGTGCAACCTTCTCGATCCGGCCGTCGTCACACCGGAGGGGGTTGCCGACGCCGTGACGGAGCGGCTGGGTGGCGAGGGACGGGCCGTGCGATCAGAGCTGGTCGGTCTGGCACCCCGGGCGACGCTTGCAGCAGTTAGTCCCGCCCGTTGGGCCGAGCTCGATCTGTCTGAGGAGCGGACGATCGAAGCAGCCTGCGGCCGATTGGGACTGACGATCTCCTAGGAGGCCGAGCCGACGATCTGACGTCGCTCGAGTGCCCGGGCACGACGGAGCCGACGACGCTCGCGCTCGCTCATCCCGCCCCAGATGCCGAACTTCTCACCGTTGGCCAAGGCAAACTCCAGGCAGTCCTCCCGGACGACGCAGCCTCGACAGACTTCCTTCGCCTCGCGGGTCGACGCGCCACGCTCAGGGAAGAACAGATCGGGGTCGACGCCCATACAGTTGGCCTGTGCCTGCCAACTGCGCTCCTCTTGTCCGCTTAGCAACGAGATCACATCCATCGGTCCTCCTCATGCGCCACCCGATGTGGCACCGATGTAACTACATGGATGTCATCTTGAGGTATTTACCAGCAAATTGCAACCCGAATCCAAGAAAAAGGGGGTCGGAGCCCTTTTCAGCCTGCGGGCCGCATCACGCGGCGGTGCTGGAGGAAGTCGACGAGCACGTACCCGCCGAGGTCGTCATTGGTCGTGTAGAAGGTTCGCCCACCGTTGACCTTGGAGATCTGCTCGACGAAGGGGTAGTGCGTCCGCTCGAGATCGAGGGCGAAGGTGTTGATGGTGATGTTGGCCTTGGTGCACCGGACCACCTCAGCCATCGTCAGCCGAAGGGTCTCGGGAAGCGGCGGGTAGTTGAACTCGGGCTCCCCCCACCGGTTGATGTGAGCGGTGGGCTCACCATCGGTCACCACGATGATCTGCTTGGTCCCGTGCTGCTTGGAGAGCATCGAGCGGGAGAGGGCGAGTGCGTGCTGGAGGTTGGTGCCGTAGATGTAGTCCCACATCACGGTGGGCAGCTCGGTCGGGCTCACCTCGCGGGCGACGTCGGAGAACACCACAAGGCCGAGGTAGTCCCTGGGGAAGCGGGAGCTGATCAGCGTCTGGAGCGCCATGGCCATCTTCTTCGCCGGGACGAAGTTGTCGCGCATGGGCATCGACATCGACAGGTCGATGCAGAGCACGGTGGCCGAGCGGGACAGCGCCTCGGTCTCGACCACCTCGAAGTCCTCAGGGCTCAGCGAGACGGGGACCCCTCCCCCGCTTCGAGCCACGGCGTTGTGGACGGTCTTGGACAGATGGAGGTTCAGGGCGTCGCCGTACTCATACGGACGGGTCGTCTCCTCCCGGTCATGGCCGAAGCCGGAGAAGGTCGTCTGGTGCTGGCCGACCCGGTCCTTGTTGAGCTGGTCGAAGAGGTCGTGGAGCGCCTTGTTCCCGAGACGGCGTACGCCGTGGGCGGTGAGCTCCATCCGGCCGCCCTTGTTGTTGATCAGGCCGGACTGCTCGAGGGACTTCGCCACATCGGCCAGACGCCCGAGCTGGCGGGCGGCATCTTCACCGAGGTTCCTGCGAACCTCGTCGATGTCGATCTCATTGAGCGCTGAGGCTGACGACGCCGTCGAGAGCAGGTCTTCCATGCGCTCGAGCTCGGCCAGCTGGCGCGCCGCGTCGGCGGCCTCGGACATCGAGAGCGAGCCCTCTCCGTCGAAGCGATAGCCCTGGCCCCAGTCCATCTCGGGGAAGGCCTGCCGCAGGTTGGCGCCGAGGCGATCCATCGACCAGCGGAGATCCATGTCTTCGAGGAGGCTCTCGGCCAGCCCCTGGAGCTCGGCGCGCTGCTCGGAAGACATCGATCGCCACATGGCCTCGGCGGCGGCCATCTGCTTGGCCAGCTGCTCCAAGAGGTCGTCGAGCGATTCGGCCCCGGGGAAGAGGTCGCCGAACTTCTCCATGAACTCGTCGAAGGTCGGATCGAGCTCCTCGCCTCGCTGGCGCTGCTCGAGCATGTTGGACAGGGAGTCCATCGCCTCTCGCATCCTGGCCATCGATTCCGGATCCGGGTTCTTCAGCGCGTCCGAGATCCCTTGGAAGTAGGTGTCGACCACCTCCTGGCGCATCTCCTCCGCCAGGGCTTCGAAGGCCTCTCTGGCCTCGGAGGAGACGAACTCATAGCTCGACATCGACCGGATCTTCCCGGCGATGTCGGGCGGCATGAGGTCGAGGGCGATCCGCCGCTCGGCCACCACATCGTCGGTGACCTCCTTACGCCGCTCGTCGTTCGACTCGTCCGCCTCTCGGGCCAGCTCGTCGATCCCGTCGCGCTCCATTTCCTCGATCTCGTCGAGCGCCTCGCGGTATCGAGAGAGCTCGCCGTCGGGGTCGCCACGGCTCAGCAGCTCCTCGCGCTTCCTGCGGGTCTGCTCGAGGAGGTCGCGCAGGCCGTCGATCCGCTCTCCATCAGGGAGATCCACGCCTCCTCGAAGGAGGCGCTCGAGAGCGTCGGAGAGGTCCCCGGTCTCAAGCAGGTTCTCGGTCAGCGCTGCGAGCAGCTCCTCGGGGTCGAGCGCGGAGAACTCTTGGCTGCCGTCCCATCCCGAGTAGTCGTAGCGGGCGCTCATCAGCCTCTCGATCGGTAGAGGGCTCGCGCTCCCGAGGCGTCCTTGTTGAGTCGCTTGGTGAGGTGGAGCCCCTCGAGGAGGAACTCGAGCGCACTGGCCATCTCGGCGGCCGAGGCATCATCCCCGGCGATGCGGCGGGTCGGGGGCTCAAGCGCTGGCACCGAGGCCAACAGCTCGAGGTAGGTGGACGAGGGAAGGTCATCACCGGTGTGGGCCACCACCTCGCCCTCAAACGCCTCGACGATCTCGCCGGCCTCTGGGAGGGCAACGCTCTCGCGGAACACCAGCAAGGTCGCCGCAGCGAACAGCTGAGAGATCACCTCCTGCTCACGACCCTCCTCCAGGGCCTCGATCTCGATCTTCCCCTGAGTCGAGGCCACGGCGGCTGAGAGATCGCTCACCCGCGGGACCACCACGTCTTCATGGGTGCGCAGGGATCGCCGGAGTGCGTTCGCCACCACGGACTCGTAGTTCGCGATCGTCAGCCGGACCGAGACGCCACTTCGCTGGTTCAGGATGGGGCTCCGGCGGGCGAGGTGGCTTGCCTCGACGATCACCTCTTCGATGAACCACGGGACGGTCACGGGAAGCTCCGTGCGGGCCAGTCGGGCCTCGGCCCTCACGATCTCGAGCTCGGTGGCCACCTCTCGGGGGTAGTGCGTTCGGATCTGGGCGCCGAAGCGGTCCTTGAGCGGCGTGATGATCCGGCCTCGGTTGGTGTAGTCCTCCGGGTTGGCGGAGGCCACGAGGACGATGTCGAGCGGGAGGCGGATCCGGTGGCCCCGAATCTGGATGTCGCGCTCCTCGAGCACGTTGAGCAGGCCGACCTGGATCCGCTCTGCGAGGTCGGGGAGCTCGTTGATGGCGAAGATCCCCCGGTTCACCCTCGGCACCAGGCCGTAGTGGATCGTCAGCTCGTCGGAGAGGTAGCGGCCCTCGGCGACCTTGATCGGGTCGACCTCGCCGATCAGGTCAGCGATGGTGGTGTCCGGGGTCGCCAGCTTCTCGCCGTAGCGGCCCGAGCGGTGGATCCAGGAGACCGGGGTGCCATCACCCTTCTCGGCGACGATCGCCCGAGCGGCCGCCGAGACCGGGTGGTAGGGGTCGTCGTTGATCTCGGAGCCGGTGACGATCGGGAGCCACTCATCGAGGAGGTCGACCAGCGAGCGGATGAGCCGGGTCTTCGCCTGTCCCCGCTCCCCGAGCAAGATGACGTCGTGGCCGGCCAGGACTGCGGTCTCGAGCTGAGGGATGACCGTGTCTTCGAAGCCCTTCACCCCCGGCGAGAGCGGCACGCCGTCGGCGATCCTCTTCTCCAGGTTGATCGCCATCTCCTCGGCGACGCTCCGGCTCTCCCACCCGCTGGCCCTGAGCGCGCCCAAAGTGACCGGCAGGTCACTTGGTGGTGTGAGAAGGTCCGTGGCATCGGTCGTGCGGGTCATGGCGATGAGCCTATGTCGCCAAGTTGCGCCATGGGCCGGAGATGGGAAGAATGACAGAGCCCATCGTGCGGAGAACCCCGGGACAACGGGGCCTTCGGCTGGCGGCAAGTGCTCGAGTACCTAGATAGCCAGAACTTCGGCCTGAGGGTCGGAAGATGAGGAGGCAGCGTGACGACGGTGGAGAACTCCGCCACACGGGTGGATAATGCGGCCACTCCTGTGGTGCTTGGTGGCACCCGAGGTGGACCCGACAAGCCGACGCTTCGCGAAGACCGCTGGTGGGTGGCCCCTGTCATCACCGTGAGCATCTTGACGTCGTTCGTCATCTACGCCACGTGGGCGGCGTTCGTGAACAAGAACTACTACGTCGGCTCAGTGATGAACCGGGACCTCATCAGCCCGTTCTACTCACCGTGCCTGACCACGGGGTGCGTGTCAACGGGTGCTGCGCACACCGCGGTCATCTCGTGGTGGACGATCTCGCCGGCGCTACTGATCTTGATCTTCCCGCTCGGCTTCCGGCTCACCTGCTACTACTACCGCCGGGCCTACTACCGCTCGTTCTGGTGGGCCCCACCGGCCTGCTCGGTCTCCGACGCCCACTCCAGCTACACCGGTGAGTCGAAGTTCCCGCTGATCTTCCAAAACGTGCACCGCTACTTCTTCTACTTCGGTCTGATCTTCAACGTCATCTTGACCTACGACGCGATCCTGGCCTTCTCGATGCCCGGAGCCGGCGGCATCGGTGTGTCGATCGGGACGATGATCATGTG
>JADGOD010000250.1 GCA_017883125.1 Acidimicrobiales bacterium | reverse complement strand
TCTTGACCAGAGCTTTCATCAGCACCCCGACCTGATCAAGATCTGGCCCTTCGTAGACGACCTCTTCCGTCTCATCATCCCGGACGAAGATTGACCCAGCGCGCCAGAGGCCTGGACGGTTCTTGAGGTCATAACTGGTCATCATGAAATGAAGGCTCTTGATCAACTGCTCGGTCCAGGTGAACTCCTCCTCGGCTGAGAGCTGGAGAACGTAGGTCATCGCGTCTCGGTAGCCCTTCAGAGCCAGCCAGGTCTCCTCATTGGCATCAAGCGGATCCTCTCCGAGGTCGATGGCAGAGGCGTCATCCAGGGATGCGTCGAAACCCTCGATGCTGTTCGAACCCTGAACGGCTCGCGCGAACTGCATCCTTCGCAGAGAACCGAACCAACGGCGCGGCTCAGAAAGCTGGTAGCGGAGCTTCAAGCGGAGTGCCTCGATCTCCCCAATGACTTCTAGTTCGCGAGACGTCAGGTCTGGTGCTGTGAACAACATGTTTGTAATTATGTTATCTTCAACCATAAAGTTAGATATTAACATCTATCACAGTTGATAATAACATACTTTCCCCACAGTTTTCCACAGCACCGTGTGATCGACTCCGAGCGTACCGACACAGCCGCATCCATGGTTTGATCCCAGTTCGACTGCGGTCGGTCACCTTCCTCGAATACGGTCGGCGCAACGGTCAGTCGACACCGTTTCGGAGGGGTACTCCGTCTGAATTGACCAGGAATCTTGCGGCCGGAACCGAGCGCGTACCTGGTGAGAGCCGGCCCTCCGTGATTGCCAAAGGATTGACGGACCTCCAGTAGTCGTCGAGCACGCCGATGCCAGGACAACCTGTGGTGAGAGTTCAGAGGGGTGTCCGTATTGGCATCACGCCAAGACGGGGCTGTCCAGGGAGCCACGGCGTTGCACACCGCTCGTGATGGTGCGAAAGTACAGGCCTTGTGCGACACCACGCCCTCTTCCCCGTGCTCGGCCTCCAGGCCCTGGCCTCAGAGCTGAGGCCATGACGTCGGAGGCGAGCCCCGCAGCGGCGCCGGACCACGAGCTCTCGCTGGAGGGCGTCCGCAACTTCCGCGACCTCGGCGGCTACGAGACGACGGACGGTCGCCGCCTGCGTGCCGGGCAGGTCTACCGCTCCGGTGCACTGCACTGGCTGACGGACGCCGACCGAGCCACCCTCGAGCGCCTCGGCCTGCGCGTCGTCTACGACCTGCGCACCGCCGAGGAGCGTGACCAGGCGCCGTCCAGCCTGCCCACCGGGATCCGGCACGAGCTGCTGCCGATCGGCGGGACGGCAGCCAGGACGCGAGAGCTCTGGGAGCTCGTCGTCGGTGGCCAGCTGACCGAGGTCCCTCCCGACTTCCTCTTCCGGGTCTACGAGTCCCTCGCCGAGGCGGCAGCCTCAACCTATGGCCAGCTCTTCACCCAACTCGCAGCTCCTGAGGGCGCACCTGGCCTCATCCACTGCACGGCGGGCAAGGACCGCACCGGCATCGGCGTGGCGCTGCTGCTCTCCACCCTCGGGGTGGATGAGGAGACCATCCTGGACGACTACGAGCTCAGCGCCGTGGTCTACTCGGACGAGCAGATCGCCAAGCTGCGGACCAAGCTCGAGGGGACGGGCATCGACGTCGAGCGGTACCGGGCCATCTTCGGAGCCCCGAGGGAGGCCATGGCCGCCTTCCTCGAGAACCTGCGGGGTCGCTACGGCTCCGCCGAGGGCTACCTGTACGAGGAGGCCGGCGTGGACGTGGAAGCCTTGGCGGAGCTGCGGTACCGCTTAGTGGAGGCGCCCGATGCAGACTGACCAGATCCTGCTTGTCGAGGTGGAAGATCGCATCGCCACCCTGACGCTGAACCGACCCGGGGCGCGCAACGCCCTCAACCGAGCGCTCATGAACGCGCTCTGGGATGCCGTCGGGGCGGCGGGGTCCGATCCTGCCGTCGACGTCATCATCATGACGGGCACCGACCCCGCCTTCTCCGCAGGGGTGGACCTCAAGGAGACGACAGGCGAGACGCCGCCCTCCGCAGGACCCCGGGGTGCCGGCGAGGGTCCGGCCCGGGACGCGAACGGCCTCTTCCGCTTCCTGCCCGTGATCGACAAGCCCATCATCGGCGCCATCAATGGCGTGGCGGTGACAGGGGGCCTGGAGATCGCCCTGCAGTGCAGCTTCCTCGTCGCCTCTGAGCGGGCGCGCTTCGCAGACACCCACGCACGAGTCGGCGTGATGCCGGGTGGTGGCATCACGGTCCTCATGGCCGAATCGATGGGCCTGCGCCGCGCCATAGAGCTCTCGTTGACGGGAAACTTCCTCGGCGCCGAGGACGCGCTCCGCTACGGCCTCGTCAACCACGTCGTGCCCCACGAGGAGCTGCTCCCCTTCGCGCGTCGCCTGGCGTTAGACATTGTGAGCAACGACCAGACGAGCGTGACACGCCTCTACCGGCACTACCGGCAGATCGCCAGCGCCGCGACGCTCGACGAGGCCCACCTCATCGAGGGCTACATGGCAGAGACCTGGGCCCCTGGGATGAGCCAGGTCGGCGAGCGGCGGGCCGACGTCACGGCACGCGGCCGCTCGCAGAGCAGCTGAGTCCGGGAGGCTCTGGGTTGGCCAGGATCTGCTTGGGTGTCGTGGCACTGAAGAATGAGCTGGAGGAAACCTGACGCCCTCAGGCGTGGCCGACCGGCACCCGCCTGCCGGAGCTCCGCTCACCTGTTCCGGTCGAACCCGCCGGCTCTCGCTCGTGGCCCGTCCGCTTCTTCGCTGCATCGTTCGATTCGGAGAGGGTCTCCGAGGACTCCGGAACGAGAGCCCTCAGACGTAGAGGCCCCCGTTGACGTTGATCTGCTGGCCGGTGATGAAGCCAGCGTCGTCGGAGCAGAGGAACTCGCAGGCCGCGGCGATGTCCTCGGGGTAGCTGACCCGCCTGACCGGGACCATGGAGGCCATCGCCTCGATGCCGGCGGCCCCGATGCCCGCCTCGGCCATGGGGGTGTGGACGATCGACGGCGGGATGGTGTTGACCGTGATCCCGTGCGGCGAGAGGTCCGCCGAGAGGGCCTTGGTCAGCCCTATCACGCCAGCCTTGGAGGCCGCGTAGTGGGGCCGCTCTGGTGCGGCGGTCTGGCCGGCCATCGAGGAGATCGTCACGATGCGGCCCCAGCCCGCCTCGATCATGTCGGGGACCACGGGCTGGATGCAGTTGAAGGTGCCCGTGAGGTTGATCCGGATCGCCCGGTCCCACTCGTCCTGGGTGATCTCGGTGATCTTGCCCTCGGCGTTGATGCCTGCGCTGGTGATCATGATGGTGATCGGGCCGAGCTCGGCGCGGATCTGCTCGATGGCGGCATCGACCGCGGCACGGTCGCCCACGTCGGCGACGAGGCCCAGCACGCCGAGCTCGTCTGCGGCCTGCGCGACCAGGTCGGCCTGGACGTCGAAGATGGCGACGGGGTGACCGGCCTCCTTGAAGCGCTTGGCGACGCCGAGGCCGATGCCTGACGCACCGCCGCTGACGACGGTGACCCTGTCCGCCGGCCCGCTCATCGGGACCCCTCGACAGGCGTGAACTCGAGGTGGAGGTCGCTCAGGCCGCGCAGGACCCAGGTCGGCTCGTAGCGGAAGCGCCGGTCCCCCGGCGGGCCATGATGCTCCTCCGAGAGCCGGATGTCGCGCGTTCGGTCGAGGATCCGCTCGATGCTGACCCGTCCCTCCACGCGGGCCAAGGGGCCGCCCGGGCAGGAGTGGATCCCCCGGCCGAAGGCGATGTGCGCCTGGCTCGGCCGGTCGAGCCGGAACTCGGCCGGGCACCCGAACTGCTTTGGGTCTCGGTTGGCGGCGCCGTTCAGCAGCATCACCGGCGTGCCGGCTGCGATGTCGACCCCACCCAACGACGTCGAGCGTCGGGCCAGTCGGAAGTCGGCCTTGACCGGGCTCTCCAGGCGAAGCGTCTCCTCGAGGAAGTCGGGGATGAGCTCGGGGTGCTCGCGCAGCTCGTCCTGGAGCTCTGGTCGCTCGGCCAGGACCTTGAGGGCGGCGCCGAGGAGCCGGGCCGTCGTCTCTTGGCCGGCGGCGAAGAGGAAGCCGGCAGATCGCACCACCGCCTCCACGGGAGGCGTGCTGCCATCCGGGTAGGTCGCCAGCGCGAGGTCGGTCAGCACATCGTGGCGTGGCTCGCGCCGCCGATCCTCGACGTACTCGGTAAACCAGGCGTCGAGCCAGGAGAGCGCGTTGAGGTCGCCCTCCATACCCTCCTTGCCCATCTCACCCGGGTTCACGCTGAGCCCGAAGCCCTCGCGAAAGCGCTGGTGGTCCTCCTCGGGCACGCCGAGGAGGTCGGCGACGACCAGCATGGCGAAGGGCTGGCTGTAGTCCCTGATGAACTCGCAGCGGCCCTTCGAGAGGAACTCCTCAAGCTGCGCACCGGAGGCCCGCCCGATGAAGTCCTCGTTCTCCTTGAGTCGCTTGGGCGTGATCAACCGCATCAGCAGCGCCCGCTCGCGGGTGTGCTGGGGCGGGTCCATCGTGACCATGTGCTCGTGCATCGGGAGCTGGTCGCGGTAGCGGTCGATGATCTCGCCGACGTCGTCACCCTCGAGCGGCACCGGGAAGGTGGCGAAGGGGCCGACGACCGAGTTGCAGGAGGAGAAGGTGTCGGGGTCGCGGTAGACCTCGGTGGCCTCTTCGTAGCCGGAGACGGCCACCACGCCGAGGTGCGGGATCGGCAGCACCGGGCACTCGGCGCGGAGTTCGTCGAAGTACGGATATGGATCCTCGACGAGCGACTCGTCGCTAAAGAAGTCGATTGTCTGCCAGTCGCTCATCCTGCTCCCCCCAGCCGGCGCACAAACCCTACAAGACGGTCTCTTGTGCAACCGCACAAATTGCTCTAGCGACTGTATAACATTCGTCGTCTCCTATGGCAAGGTGTGGACATGGTGACCCAGCCCTCAACTCGACACGTCGGCAACGTGGACTCGACATCCCGGGCCCGACTCCTCGATGCCGCCGAACAGCTCCTGTTGGAGGAAGGGTACGCGGCGGTCACCTCACGCCGAGTGGGCGCTGAGGCAGGCCTGAAGCCACAGCTGGTTCACTACTACTTCCAGAACATGGATGAGCTTTTCCTCGAGGTGTACCGCCGTCGCGCCGAAGTAGACCTCGCCCACTTCGAGGAGGCCATCGCAAGAGACGGTTCCCTGCGCTCACTCTGGCAGCTCAACGCCGACTTACGCTCCACCTCCTTCTCGATCGAGTTCGTGGCTCTCGCCAATCACCGAAAGGCGATCCGGGCCGAGATCGCTCGCTACTCCGAGCGCTTCCGTGCTGCGCAGTTGGCGGCTTTCACCGCAGCGCTCGAAGCACACGGCGTCACCTCCGAGCAATT
>JADGOD010000249.1 GCA_017883125.1 Acidimicrobiales bacterium | reverse complement strand
TCCTCTTCATCGTGCTCGTCGCCGGGCCGCTCCTCCTCGTGGTCCTCGCCCTCTCCTCCGGGGGGCCTCGGGTGCAGCGGGTCATGGGGTGGATCTCGGCGATCCTGGTGATCTACTGGATCCTCGTGGTCATCGGGAACTGGCGTGGCTACAGCGGCGCGCAGGTGGTCCTCTCCCTGACCGCGATAATCCCTGCCGTCGTGGCGTTCTTCGTCGGCGCGGTCCTGCTGCTCATGCCCGAGAGCGACGACACCGATCCGTCGGCACGTGGCTGAGGCCGACCCAGGGGGCCCCGGAGGCCGATCAGGCGTGCCGCGGACCGCGAGCGATCCGTCTCCTCGGGTGTTCAGGACCTCGAGGAGCTTGCCGTTCCAGTAGTCGCGGTTCTCCGAGATCTTCCCGTCGCGCAACGAGCCGAACGAGACCCCGGGCACGCCCATGGGCTGCATCACCCCCTCGATCGCGTCGCTGGACCCGTCGTCGACCCCGTTGACGAGCTCGAAACGCGGCGTCGGCACGTTGTCAAACGAACCCTGGACGAAGCGGCCGAGCTCCTCGGTCCCGCTCGCCTATTGGTTGATCGTGGTGTCCTCGTGGGAGGCGTCCTCGGTGAAGAACCCGAGGACCGAGTCGACATCGAGCGAGTTCCAGCTCTCCAGGTGCTCCTCGAACCACGTGGTCATGGTGCCTTCCTCCCAGATCCCATCCTGTCGGCGGCCTCTCGCAGCTCATCTCGGAAGTCAGGGTGCGCCACCTCGATCAGCGCGTGGGCGCGCTCGCTCACCGTCATCCCGGTGACGTCGACCGCTCCGTACTCGGTGACGATCACCCCGGTGTGGTGCCGAGGCGTCGAGACGACCGCCCCGCTCGGCAGGGCGGGGACGATCCGGCTCCGCCGCTCTCCGGCCACCTCGGCGGTCGAGGAGAGGCAGACCAGGCTCTTGTCCTCGATCTCGAACTCCGCTCCGGCGATGAAGTCCTCGTGTCCCCCGACGCCCGAGATCTGCCGGCCGTCGATGTTGTCGGCCACGATCTGACCCAGGAGATCGACCATGATCGCCCCGTTGATCGAGAAGAACGATCGGTTCCTCGCGATCACCGTCGGGTCGTTCACCACCGTCACCGGAGCGAAGGCCACCTCGACGTTGTGGTCGAGCCACTCGTACAGCTCGCTCGTCCCGAGCGCGAAGGTGGTGACCGAGACGCCCTCGAAGCACCCCTTGTTGGTGTTCGTCACCTTTCCCGCCTTGTGCATCCGCATGATCCCGTCGGTGAGCATCTCTGAGTGGATGCCGTAGCCGCCACCCTCTCGCAAGGCCAGGCGGGTCGCCACCATGGTCGGGATCGAGCCGATCCCGGTCTGCAGCGTCGCGCCGTCGGGGATGAGCGAGAGCGCGTGCCGAGCGATCGCGTCCTCCACCTCGCCGCCCGGCTCCTCGGGGAGCTCGAAGACGGGGACGTCTCCCTCTATGAGCACATCGATCTCTTCGACATCGATGGTGTTGTCGTAGCCCTCCAGCGCCGTCGTCCACGGGAGGGTCGGGTTCATCTCGATCATCAAGAGACGCTCGGAATCGCGTGCGGCGGCGAGGAGCTCGTCTCGGGAGCCACCCAGATGCAGCGAGAGCGAGACCTTCCCCCGGGCGTCGGGGAGGGTTGCCTGGGCCACCATCACGCGCGGCGCGACCCTCCTCAGGATCGTTCCGAACTGGCGGAACCCCGCCGGGATGAGCTCGACGTTCGCCCCGGTGCCCGCGAAGAAGCGCTCCGCCGGTCCGTAGAAGCCCGAGCGGTAGTGGACGCCGGGCTTGGAGAAAACGTCGAAGAGGCCAAGGACGAGCGCTCCGCTCATCACCACGTTCTCGAGGTCCTCGCGCTCGGAGAGCGCCGCGAAGAACCCGTGGGGGTTCGCCGGCCCCAGGCCGAAGCCGATCGAGTCGACGCGCCTGATCAGCCCGACGGCCTCTTTGGCCGAGAGAGTCTTCGTGCTCATCTCTCGATCATCGCGCCGTGGGCGATGTGCCGTGACTCGGTGCCTTGTGGTGCCACCTCGAGCCGTAGGGTTGGTGCGATGCGGATTGACGTCTGGAGCGATGTGGCCTGTCCCTGGTGCTACGTGGGCAAGCGGAACCTCGATGCTGCGCTGAGCGAGCTCGGTCTCGAGGCCGAGATCCACTGGCGGGCGTTCGAGCTCGATCCCAACGCCCCGGCGACGATCGATCGCTCCATGGCCGAGGTCCTCTCGGCCAAGTACGGGATGTCGGCCGATGAGGCGAAGGCGGCGAGCGCCCAGATGACCGAGGCCGCCGCCGAGGCCGGCCTCGAGTACCACCTCGACCGGGTGCAGATGGGCAGATCCTTCGACGCTCACCGGCTGGCCAAGCTGGCCGACGCCCGGGGCCTCGGTCCCGAGGCGTCCGAGAGGCTGTTCGCCGCCTACTTCACCGAAGGCGAGGAGATCAGCGACATCGAGACCCTGGTGCGCCTCGGTGGTGAGATCGGTCTCCCCGAAGACGAGGTGCGCGAGGCTCTCGGCTCCAACGCCTTCGCGGCGGAGGTCCGCCAGGACGAGGCGGCGGCCCAGGACGCCGGGTTCACCGGCGTGCCCACGTTCGTCATCGACGGGCGATTCGCCATCCCCGGTGCACAGCCGACCGACGTGATGGTCCGCCTCCTCGGCCGGCTGGCCGAGGAAGACGTCCCGGGTCCCTAGCCCTCGCTGGGTCCTTCGTCGACCACCGAGGCCACGGCGGCGACCATCTGGCCCTCGTCGAGGTTCATCACGCGAACGCCCGTCGCGTCACGGTTCTGCGAGGCGATCTGCCTGACGGCGGTGCGGATGACCACGCCACCCGAGGAGACCAGCAGGATCTCCTCGTCGAGGCTCACCATGAAGGCGGCCACCACTCGGCCCCGCGCTGCGGTGAGCCTGATGCCACGCACTCCCTGTCCACCTCGGGCCTGGCGGTTGAACCGGTCGATCTTGGTGCGCTTGCCGTAGCCGGCATCGGTCACGATCAAGATGTCGGCTTCGTCGCTGGCCACGTCGAGGCTGACCACGGTGTCCTCGGGCTTGAGCTTGATCCCCCGGACGCCGGCGGCGGCCCGGCCCATCTCGCGCACGTCGGTGACGGCGAAGCGGATCGTCATGCCCTTGGCGGTCACGATGAAGCAGTCGTCATCGGCCTTGGTCTCCACGACGCGCACCAGCTCGTCACCTTCACGCAGGTTGATGGCGATGAACCCCTCTCGCCTCGACTTGTCATACTCGGAGAACGCCGTCTTCTTGACCTGGCCCAAGCGGGTGGCGAAGACCAGCGAGGAGTCCGAGGGGAAGTCCCGTGTCGAGACGATCGCCTGGATCCGCTCGCTCGGCGCCAGGTTCAAGAGGTTGACCACCGCGGTGCCCTTGGCGGTGCGCTCCTTCATGGGGATCTCGTGGCCGCGCAGGCGGTAGACCTTGCCTCGGTTCGAGAAGAGGAGCAGGTAGGAGTGCGCCGAGGAGTGGACGACCTGGTTGACCAGGTCCTCGTCCTTGAGCTTGGCCCCCTGGATGCCACGGCCACCTCGGCCCTGGGTCCTGAAGCTCATGGCGTTGACCGACTTGATGTAGCCGGCCTGGGTCATCGTGACGACGATCTCCTCGTCCTCGATGAGATCCTCCACGCCGAGCTCACCGGGGTCGTGGGTGATGATGCTGCGGCGGGGGTTGGCGAACTTGTCCCGGATCTCGGTCATCTCATCGGTGATGAGCCGGCGCAGGACCGTGTCGTCGTTGAGGATGGCCTCAAAGCCGGCGATCTCCTCGGCCAGCTTGGTCATCTCGTCCTCGAGGTCGGTACGACCCAAGCGCGTGAGGCGTCCGAGGGTCATGTCCAAGATGTGCTTGGCCTGCTCCTCGGAGAAGCCGAACGGATCGGCCATCAGGGAGATCTGTGCGGCGGGGCGGTCGTCCGAGGAGCGGATGGCGGCGATCACCGCGTCGAGCATGTCGATGGCGCGCAGGAGGCCCTCGACGATGTGCGCCCGGCGCAGCGCCTTGTCCAGGCGGTACTGGGTCCGTCGGGTGACGACCTCGACCTGGTGGGCGACGTAGTGCGTCAGGACCTGTGCGAGGTTGAGCGTGCGCGGCACGCCGTCGACGAGGGCCAGGGTGTTGACACCGAACGAGGTCTGCAGGGCGGTCTGCTTGTAGAGCTTGTTCAGCACCACGTTGGCGTTGGCGTCACGCTTGAGCCTGATCACGAGGCGGGGCTTGCGACCCGCCGAGTCGTTCTGGACCTCGGCGATGCCGTCGAGCTCTCCGGCCTTGACCAGGTCGTGGATCCTCTGCTCGATGGCCTCGGTCGAGACTTGGTAGGGGAACTCGGTGACCACGATGCGGGTGTCGTTCTTGGTCTCCTCGATCTCGGCGACGGCGCGCATCTTGACCGAGCCGCGACCGGTGCGGAACGCATCGAGGATCCCCTGGCGTCCGAGGATCTGGGCTCCGGTCGGGAAGTCCGGGCCCTTGACGAACGCCATCAGGTCATCGGGGGTGGCCTCGGGGTTCTCGATGAGGTGGCGCGTCGCGTCGATGACCTCGCCCAGGTTGTGCGGCGGGATGTTGGTCGCCATCCCCACGGCGATGCCCTGGGAGCCGTTGACCAGCAGGTTGGGGTACCGCGCCGGGAGGACCGTGGGCTCTTCATCGGTGCTGTCGTAG
>JADGOD010000248.1 GCA_017883125.1 Acidimicrobiales bacterium | reverse complement strand
CAACGCGATCCTGACCATCGAGGCCGATGCCGATCTCTCCACCCTGCTGACCGCCGTCGTCGAGCAGGCCACGGCCCTCATCGGGGCGAGGTACGGAGCCCTCGGCGTCCTTGGCAACGACCGGAGCCACCTCGTCGAGTTCATCACCGTGGGGCTCTCCCCCCAGGAGCGGGTCGCCATCGGGCCCTTCCCCGCAGGGAAGGGCCTTCTCGGCCGGGTGATCACCGACGATGAGTGCCTTCGGGTCGATCAGCTCTCCACGCATCTCGACCGGTCCGGCTTCCCGGCGAACCATCCACCGATGGAGACGTTCCTCGGTGTCCCGGTCCGACTCGGGACCGGCACCGTCTACGGGAACCTCTACCTCTGCGAGAAGATCGACGGCTCGCTCTTCACCGAGAGCGACGAGGCCCTCGTCGACACGCTGGGCCGAGTTGCGGGCCTGCTCATCGACAAGGCGCAGCTCCGTCTTCAGCTGACCGAGCTCACCCTGGCGAACGAGCGCGAGCGGATGGCTCGTGATCTCCATGACACCGTGATCCAACGGCTGTTCGCCGTCGGGCTCATGCTCCAGGGGGCGACCAACACAGAGATCCCCGACCCGGTGCGACGCACCATCGAACGAGCGGTCGATGATCTCGACGAGACGATCCGGGAGATCCGGACCACGATCTTCGCCATCAGCCGGGCCCCGGATGATGACTCCTTCACCGTGCGGCGGCGGCTGCTCGAGCTCTGCGACGAGGTGGGGAGCCGTCTGGGCATCGAGGTCTCCATCTCCTTCCACGGCCCCCTTGACGCCGTGATCAGCGAGAACGCCGCGAACCACGTCGTCCTCGCGGCTCGCGAAGCCCTCTCGAACGTCGTCCGCCACGCGGAGGCCACCTCGGCCGTGGTCGAGGTGATGGCGTCCGCCGACGGTCTCACGCTTCGGGTCCTCGACGACGGGTGCGGCATCGACCCTGAGGTCTCGGGAAAGGGCCGGGGTCTCGCCAACCTGACCGGTCGCGCCGCCGAGCTCGGCGGATGGTGCACGGTCCAACCAGGTCCTGACGGCGGAACCGCTGTCGAGTGGCACATCACGAGAGTGGACGAGGGGGTGCGATGACGATCCGAGTATTGCTCGTTGACGATCACGAGGTGGTCCGTCGGGGCTTGCGTGAGCTGCTTGAGCACGAAGAGGACCTCGAGGTCGTCGCCGAGGCCGGGTCCGTCAGCGAGGCGACGACCGACGACCTCCCCCCGATCGACGTCGCCGTCCTCGACGTCCGACTCCCAGACGGCAGCGGCGTCGAGATCTGCCGGTGGCTCAAGGAGAGGGATCCCTCCGTGAACTGCCTGCTGCTGACCTCGTTCGCTGATGACGATGCGCTCTTCGCCGCCATCTTGGCCGGAGCGGCGGGCTACGTCTTGAAGGAGATCAGGGGCACCGAGCTGATCAGCGCCGTCAGGACGGCGGCCATCGGCGGGAGCCTCCTCGATCCGGTGCTCGTGGCCCAGGTCCGCGAGCGCATGAAGGCCCGTGCGGCCGACGAGGCCCGCCTGGCGAAGCTCTCGCCCCAGGAGCGGCGGATCCTCGACCTCATCACCGATGGACTGACCAACCGCCAGATCGGCGAGACCCTCTTCTTGGCCGAGAAGACGGTCAAGAACTACGTCTCGAACCTGCTGGCCAAGCTCGGCTTCTCTCGCCGGACCGAAGCGGCCGTGTTCGCCACTCGCCTGGACGACGATCCGGCCACGTAGCTCATGGTGATGGACCTGGTGCCTCCCGACGCAGCGATGCCCTCGGTCCTGCCGACGGAGCGATTGTTGTCGTCGGGCAAGCCGATCCCTGAGATCCGCGCCGAGCTCCGTCGGATTCACGATCTCTTGAACGCGGTGAGCGTGGTGGCTCTCTGGCTCTGCGTGGCGGCCCTCGTGGCGATCGCAACACAGTGGAGCCGGTGGTGGATCGTCCTGGCAGCCTTCCTCCTGATGGGCCCGATCCACGTGCGCTTCGCCATCTTGATGCACGAGGCCGCCCACCGGCTCCTCTTCACCTCCAAGCAGGTGAACGACCGTGTCGGCAAGTGGCTGATCGCCTATCCGGCCTTCATCCCGATCGGCCTCTACCGCCGCGGCCACTTCGCCCACCACCGAGAGGAGTTCGGGCCCGACGAGCCCGATCTGGCCTTCTACGCGGGATACCCGTGTCGGCCTGCCGATCTACGACGTCGTCTCCTGCGCGACGCCGTCGGGATCTCGGGATGGAAGAACTTCGCCGCCCTCCTTCGGGCGACGGGGAGCCCTCAGGGTCGTCGGACCGCCGGACCGATCCTCGGCATCCAGGCCGTGCTGTGGGCCGGGTCGTGGCTCGCCACCGGTGCGTGGTGGGCCTATCCCCTGCTGTGGTGGCTGCCATGGATGACCCAGTGGCGCGTCCTCAACCGGCTGCGGGCCATCGGAGAGCACGGTGGTCTCTCGAAGAGCGACGACCGACGGGCCACCACCCACGACGTCACCCAGCACCTCATCGCACGGTTCTGGTTCGTGCCGTACAACACCGGATGGCATCTCGCCCACCACGTGGACATGGGCATCCCGTGGCGGAACCTTCCGAAGCTCCACGCCGAGCTCGAGGCGGCGGGCTACGTCACGAGCGAGCTGACCTTCCGGAGCTACCTCGCGCTGTGGCGAGCGGCGGCTTCGAAGGCCGCCTGACGGCCTCTCAGGCGATCGACATCCCGCCGTCGACGGGCAGCGTCGCCCCTGTCACACCGCTCGACGCTTCCGAGGCGAGCCACGCGATGAGCGCCGCTGGCTCCGAGGCGTTGAGCAGCCGGCCCACAGGCTGGTGCTGAGCGAACTCGTTGACGTCGTCGAGGCCGTAGAGGTCGGCAGAAGCCTTCAAGATCGCCGTATCTGTCGATCCCGGGCAGACGGCGTTGACCGTCACGCCGGTCCCCGCGAGATCGAGGGCCAAGCCCCGGACGAGCCCGATCACGGCGTGCTTGGCCGCCACGTAGGCAGCCAGGTACCGCAGCCCCTTCATGCCGGCGACCGAGGAGATCGCCACCAGGCGGCCCTGGCCGCCGGAGGTGGCCAGGACATGAGGGATCGCTGCGGAGAACACGGTCCGCGTGCCGTGGAAGTTGATGTCGAACACCGCGTCGAGGGCGTCGCTCTCCATCTCCCACAGCGGGACGCCGCCGGCGATCACGCCAGCCCCTGCCACGATGACGTCGAGCCGGCCGAAGTGCTCCACCGCCATGTCCGCAGCCAGAGCCATGTCGGACTCGGAGCGGACGTCGCCGACCAGGGCCAGGGCCCGTTCGGCGTGGCGACCGACCACGTGGTCGAGCTCCGCTCTCGTCGCCATGGCGTAGGGGATCGCCGGATCATCCCGACACCGATCGACCGCAACCACGTTGCAGCCCTGGGCCACGAGCGCGTCGACCGTGGCGGCACCGATGCCGCGCCCCGCCCCAGTGACGACGGCCACACGGGTCATCGGGGGAACCGTTCGCTCACCGCGTCGGTGGCCCGAGCCGCCATCTCGGCGAAGATGACCGCTCCCTCGTCCGCTGAGGCACCAGTTGGATCTCCGAGCACGCCGTTCGGGCTCACCGCCCTGACGCCATCGCGT
>JADGOD010000247.1 GCA_017883125.1 Acidimicrobiales bacterium | reverse complement strand
TGGACGAGCTTGAGGTCCTTGGCGGTGCATCGTGGTTTAGGCTTGGCGACCGCGACCTGGCGACCCACCTCTATCGGACCGAGCTGTTGGCACAGGGCATGGCGCTCGATGCCGTCACCTCCACCCTGCTCAAGCGCCACGGCGTTGACATCACCTTGCTCCCGGTCACCAACGACGAGATCGCCACGACGTTCACCACTTCCGAACATGGCACCTTGAGCTTCCAGGAGTACTTTGTCCGCCACCACCACCAGGTCGTGGTCAAGTCGATCGAGATCCTTGGAACCGAGCGCGCCACGCCCGCCCCAGGCGTCCTCGAATCGATCGAGTCGGCCGAGAAGATCGTGATCAGCCCGTCGAACCCACTGATCTCCATTGCCCCGATCCTGGCGGTCCCTGGGATCCGAGACGCCCTCAGGGCCCGTCGATCAGACGTCGTCGCCGTCTCGCCGCTGATCGGGGGCAAGGCGCTCAAGGGGCCTGCCGACCGGTTGATGGCCGAGCTGGGGATGGAGGTGAGTCCTCGGGGCATCGCCACCTTCTACCAAGACGTCGCCGCCACGCTCGTCATCGACGTGATCGACGGCTCGCTCGCCGAGACGGTCCGGGACGCTGACCTCGAGTGCCTCGTCACCGAGACCATCATGGACAGCCCCCAGCGCTCTGCGAACCTGGCCAGGGTGGTGCTCGGTGCCTGACGCTCCATCGCTCTCAGTGTGGGCTGTCACCGGGCTGGGTGAGATAACACCGGAGAGCGACCTCGCCGGCGTTCTATCCGAAGCCGTCGGGCCGGCAGCCGGCGACAGGGCGCTCCGCACCGGGGATGTCCTCGTGGTCACCCAGAAGGTGGTCTCGAAGGCCGAGGGTCGTCTCGTCCCTCTCGATCACCACGATGAAGCGGCCAAGGTCGCCCTCGTCGAGCAAGAGGCCGTCAGGGTCCTCAGGCGCCGCGGCACCCTTCTGATCACCGAGACGCAGCATGGATTCGTCTGCGCCAACGCCGGGATCGATCTCTCCAACGTGAAGGACGGCATCGCGGCCCTTCTTCCGCTCGACCCCGACCGGTCGGCCCGAAGGATCCGGGCAGATCTTCGCCGGTCCCTCGGTGTCGAGATTGGCGTGGTGATCTCTGACACGTTCGGGCGTGCATGGCGGGAGGGCGTCACCGACGTGGCGATCGGCTCAGCAGGTATCCGGCCCATTCTCGACCTGCGCGGCACACGTGACGCCATGGGTCGCGAGCTGGTCGCCACCGAGGTCTGCGTGATCGACGAGATCGCTGCCGCTGCCGATCTCGTGATGGGGAAGGCAGCCAACATCCCCGCCGCCATCCTGCGGGGCTGCCCGAGCTCGTGGCTTGGCGAGGGATCCGTGAGCGAGAGCATCGTTCGACGCCCCGAGAACGACCTCTTCCGCTAGTCGTCAGCCAGCTGGGCCTTGACGGACTCGATCGTCGTGGCCGCGCCTTGTGCGAACGTGGTCCATGACTTCCAGTCGAGCTGCATGGAGGCCCGCTCGACATCGAGGCACGATCGATCCAGCTCGCCGACTCGCGCGGGAGCGCGGGTAGGGGTCGTCTCGGTGCCTGTGATCTCGGCCATCGTCGAGTAGAGCTCGTTGACGGAGAGCTCACGTCCGGTGCCGATGTTGATAACCAGTCCGCCGCTTCGGGTCGCCGCCCGGAAGAACGCATCGACGACGTCATCGACGTAGACGAAGTCACGGGTCTGGTCACCGGTCCCGAAGATGGTGATCTCCTCGCCCCGAAGGAGCCGTTCGGCGAAGATCGCCACGACGCCCGCCTCTCCGTGCGGATCCTGGCGCGGGCCGTAGACGTTTCCGAGTGCCAGTGCCACGAACTCGATGCCGTGAAGCTCTCGGTAGGCGACGAGGTAGTCGATCATCGCCTTCTTGGACACCCCGTACGGTGAGAGTGGCCGCTGCGCCACCGACTCCCTCGTCGGGATCTCGTCATCGCTCGGCTCGCCGTAGAGCGTTCCGCCGCTCGCGGCAGCCACGACCCTCGACGTGCCCGCCTGGCGTGCGCCCTCGAGGACGTTGATCGAACCGATGACGTTCACCGAGGCGTCGAAGACCGGGTCGGCCACGGACACCCGCACGTCTGCCTGCGCAGCGAGGTGGAAGATGACCTCGGGCTTGCGCCGGGCGATCAACGTCACGGCGTCCTCGCTGCGGATATCGAGCTGGTGGAAGGTGAGCCCTCCTGTGGCCCTCGCATCAGCGAGGTTTGACAAGCGCCCCGAGGAGAGGTTGTCGATCACGTCGACCTGATGGCCCTCAGAGAGAAGGCGATCCACCAAGGTCGAGCCGATGAATCCGGCCCCGCCAGTCACCAGGCACAGCATGTCAGCCTCCGATCTTCGCGTCGACGAGCTCTTCCCCAGCGGCAACGACCGCATCGGCCCCCAGGACGCAGGTCGGCCTGAGCACCGCTCGTTCTCCGACCACCGCTCGCGGGCCGATGATCGAACCCTCCACGATGGCTCCCGCCCCGATCTGCGCACCGGGGAGAAGGACGCTGGATCGGATCTGGGCCCCAGCACCCACTCGAGCACCGGAGTCGATGACGCTCTCGGTCACCGATGCGCTCGGGTCGATCGAGGCACCGGGCAGGACGTAGCTCCCCCCGACGATGCCGCTCGTCAGGAACGAGGGGTGCCGTCGACCGTCGAGGATGTCGCGGTGCGCGGTCAGGTAGGCCTCGGGTGTGCCCGTGTCGAGCCAGTAGTTGTCGTCGCACCAGGCATAGAGGGTCTTGTCGGTGACCATGGCGGGGAACGTCACCCGCTCGAGGGAGATCCTCTGCCCCAGAGGAATCCGACCAAGGACGCTGGGTTCGAACACATAGGTGCCCGCGTTGATCTGATTCGTCGGCGCTTCGTCACGAGGAGGCTTCTCGACGAACGCCGTGACCCGGCCATCGTCGTCGGTCGGTACGACGCCAAATCGCGAGGGGTCCTCGACGGGGTGCAGGGCGATGGTCCCCTCGGCACCTTTGCGACGGTGGAACGCAACGAGACCGGCGACGTCCAGGTCGGTGAGGACGTCGCCGTTGACCACGATGAACGTCTCGGTGACACCCAGCTCCTCGGCGGCGAAGCGGACCGCACCGCCGGTGTCGAGCGGTTCGGGCTCAACGGCGTAGCGCAGGCGGACGCCCGCGCACTGGCCGTCGGGATACGCCTCGAGGAAGCGATCGGGCAGATAGCCGAGAGAGAGCACTGCCTCGTCGATCCCGTGGCGGCCCAGCTGGCCGAGGACGCCTTCGATCATGGGGACCCCCATGATGGGGAGCATCTGCTTGGGGGTCGTCAGCGTCAGGGGACGGAGACGCGTGCCCTCACCCCCGACGAGGATGACTGCCTGCACCCGACCTACTTCTTTGCGGTCGTGGTCGTGGAGGCCGCGGTCGTCGGAACCGTGACCGCCGGGGCCGTCGTCGGTGTGGTCGAACCGGACCGCGCAGCCTCCAGCATCTTGTCTCTCGTCGTCGTCGACGGCTGGGCCGCCTTCGACCCCTGGGCCAGGAAGCCCAGAGTCACCAGGGAGTTGCCGGTGAACCTGACGTCCGACGGATTGGTCGTGACGGTCGGGGTGCTCGATCCGTAGCTCTGCCAGTAGGTGTACGTCACGACGCCGGTCTTGCCAGCCTGAGGCGTCCCCTTGGGACACGCCTCGCCGTTGGTGTAGGTCACCGCCGACGTGCCCGAGCTCGCCGGCAGCGTGAAGGAGTTCGACGATGCCTTCAAGCCCGGATAGCCGTTCGTCAACAGGGTGAGGTTGGCGTTCTTCCCGGCCGTCGA